>JASHRE010000066.1 GCA_030037515.1 Candidatus Sulfotelmatobacter sp. | reverse complement strand
CTCCACGATCGTGGGATTGAACATCTCCCGGAATGTGATGCTCATGCCTTTGGCAATCGCGGCAATGTTTTTCAAGACTTCCATGCGAGTTTTTAAGTATACCGAAAGTGCGGTTCGGGTGTCGTCGCGGGCCACCAGCCGATGGTGGCGGCTGGGTTGTCATCCCGAGCAAGCCGCCCTTGCAGCAGCGAAGGATCTGGGCAATTCCGCGGCAAGCTTCGCGGCTTTTGCGACGCAGGAAATGACGCCTTTGGATCGCTTCCATTTCAATCATACTCACCACCCGGCGCCTGCGTGCGCGGTATCCTGTAACCGTGCCGACCGAAAGCCGGGATCAAGAGCGCCAATACGCCGGATTGTGCGCAGACTGTCGGTTCAAGCGACGGATGAAGTCTGACCGGGGCTCGACATTCTACTTTTGCCAGAAGTCTGCGGCCGATCCGGCATTTCCGAAATATCCCCGGTTGCCCGTTTTGCAATGTTCAGGATACGACCGCATCGTCGGCCAGGAGCGCGAACAAGCCGACCTCTGACTTGCAGCCTTACATCAACTTCTTTCGAATCATATCGAGCGCCATGGTCGAAGCGAAGCGGCGAATGCGTTTGCGATCTCCCGGGAAATTTCGCTGGAGCACCTCAGTTCCGCCATCACTCGCGACGGCGTGAAATACAACTCCGACAGGCTTTTCGGGAGTTCCGCCACCCGGCCCGGCCACGCCCGTAATGCCAACGCCCAGAGTGGATTCGCACCGATAGCGAATTCCCTCTGCTAATGCTGCCGCGACTTCGCGGCTGACCGCGCCGTGACGGTCGATCATCTCGGCAGGGACGCCCGCGAGATCCGTCTTGAGTTGATTGGAATACACCACCGCGCCGCCAAGAAAATAGCGGGAACTGCCGCTGACGGATGTTATTCGCTCTGCCAGCAGCCCCCCCGTACAGGATTCGGCCACGGCTAGGGTGGCATTCCGCATCTGCAGCCAATAGCCGACGATCTGCTCGAGCGATTCGCCGTTGCGGGAATAGACGGCATCGTCTAGTTCGTCCTCAACCAGGCCTGCAACCTCATCGACTCGTCGTTGCGCCGCATCCTGCGTGCCAGCCCGATTCTTGAAGTGCAATTCGATCTCACCCGCTCCGGCGAGGATTGTAGTTTCGACATCCGAGAAACTCTTGTAGATCGGGGCCACCCGTGAATCGACGAGTGATTCTCCAAGCATCGCCACTTTCAACGTCCTCGTCGCCAGAAAAGCCGGCGGAACTTTGGCGCGCAGGCGCTCCCGCACTTCCGCTTCAAACAGCGCTTTCAGTTCATGCGGAGGTCCGGGCAAGAGCACAAGAATGTGCTCGCGTCCGTCGAACTCTCCACATAGCCATTGCCCGGGTGCAGTACCGTTGGCATTGGGCAAAACCGTGGCGCCCTCAATGACGTCAGCCTGTTTGGCATTGTTCGGCGTCATCTTCCAGCCACGAGAAGCGAAACGGTCTTCCAACCGCCGCACCATCCCGGGATCGCGCTGGAGTTTTAGCCCCAGCGCTTCTCCGACAGCTTCGCGAGTGAGGTCGTCTTCGGTGGGCCCGAGTCCGCCAACGAAAACCAAAATGTCGGAGCGAAAAAGCCCATGCTGAGCGGCCGCAACAATCCGCCGCAGATTGTCGCCAACAATGCCCTTGAAGATAACCTCGACTCCAAGCAGGTTCAGTTGCTCGGTGAGATAGAGGGAGTTCGTATCCATGCGGTAGGGCGTGAGCATCTCTGAACCCACTGCGATGATTTCGGCATTCACGGGTTAGAAGTGTAAATGAGAAATGAGAGAGGATGGCGCAAGGAATTGGCGCGATGCACCGGTTTCAGAGGTTGAAGAAAATGGCAATTGCCGCAGCCCGCGATCACTCGGGGATGAGCGGCCGGCCCTGGATGTTCCACGAAAGATGATGAACGCTGTTCGCGGTCGCAAGAATGGTGCTGCGTCCGGGAGCGAATGCCAGCCCAACCAAGCCCTGACCGGCGACCTCGAGACTCGCTTGGCCTTCGTTCGTGATCTTCACGATCCCGCGCTTTCCACTGAGCGAAGCCGCTACATACAGATTGCCGTCGATGTCAAACGCAAGTCCTTGCGGCCGTCCCAGTCCCTTGTAGAACGTACCCACATTGCCATCAGGATCGATCTTGTAAACCTTGTCGAAGCTGGAAGTCGTGGGGCCGGTCACGAACAGATCGCCCTTCGGGCCGAACGCGAGATGATAGGCGGAAACGCTCGGTTCGAGCGTGGCAAACACGAACATCTGTTGATCGCGCGAGATCTTGAAGATCGTGCCGTTGCGATCGCCTACATAAAGGCTCTGTTCACGATCGAAGGCAATCCCCGTGGCGATTCCCATGCCCTCGGCATAGGTCGTCATGGTGCCGTTGGGTGAGACACGATAAATGGCGCCATCGTGCCGCGAAGAAACGTACATCTGTCCCTCGCGGTCAAAGGCAATTGAAGTTGCATTCATCATCTCGACCACGAATGGCTTCACGTTGTAATTGGTATCGATCTTGAAGATGGCGACCGGCACTTTCTGGCCGCGAGATCCCGAGAATGTGACGTAGATGTTGCCTTCTGCGTCGAGCGCCGGATTGGTGACGGGATGAAGATTCTCAACGATCAGGGAAGCGACTTTGATGGGAAGCCCGTTGCTGATGTGACCATCCGTTGCCACAACCACCGGACCGGATGTGGCACCCTCTGGCACCCGCGCGACCAGAAATGCGTCGGAGCTGACCACGACCGAGGCCTCCAGTTCGCCAAACTGAACTTTCGGCCGGCGCAACTCGTGAGGACGTAAGCCCGAACCGCTGATCCGAATTTCGCCGCCAGCCAACGCCAAAGCTGGGGACACGCCTTCGAGGTGTGGACCGCCGTTGACGTTTTTCTTTCCCAGAATTCGGTCGGAAAATGACATGAACAATTCCGAGCAGCGCGATCATCGAACGCGGGTTTCACCTGCACCCGCCACTTGATACTACTTTAGTAGACCAGAATGCAAGATAAGTTGCATTACCACGAGCGCGCAAATCCCAGCGGCAACATCGTCCAAAACGATTCCAGTGCCTTCGGACAGCTTCTCAAGTTGTCGGACCGGAGGAGGCTTCAAGATGTCGAAGGCTCGAAAAAGTATAAAACCCGCCAGAAAAGTTTTCCATGCAAGGGGGACGGCGATGAGCGCGATTAACTGGCCGGCAACTTCGTCAATCACGACGAACTCGGGATCTTTTTTACCCGATGCGCGCGCGACGCGGGTTGCAGCAGGAATGCCGATGGTGCAGATCAGCGCCGCCAGCACAATTGCAGTCGGAGTGCGCAGATTGGGAGGCAGGGCGCGGGACAGAGCCGTCCAAACAAGCACCGTTGCGGCGGATCCCCAGGTGCCGGGACCCGGCTTCAGCCGACCGAACCCGAAAAAGGTTGCAGTCAGTATCGCCCACAGCGGAGCAGACGGACGGGTTGATTCGCTTGAATCCGATGACGCGAAGGCTGCGACTGCCGGGGGAACGGCGGGGCCACGATTTGAGCCATGGGGGCCGGGGATTAGCGGCGCGATGCGGGCGCTACGGTCGGAAGCATTGCTCACGGTTTGCCCTCACGCTCTTCTGGCGTGCCATCGCGGATACCTTCTTCCGCATCCGTCAACGGAGACGGAACGACATATTCGCCGCTCGCCCACTTGCCCAGATCGATGGTCCGGCAGCGCGGACTGCAGAAAGGGAATTCCGCATCGCTGCTCTTAACCGGTTTCTTGCAGGTCGGACATTTGAGTTTGAGGGCCGGTTTGCGAGCCATAACTTCATTGTATCCATCCTGCGGAAGGATCGGCTTACGCGAGGATTTTGGCTACCAGATCGTAGTCGTGGGCCTCGGTAATCTCACATCGGTAAAACTCGCCCACCTTCGGCTCCGATCCATCAGGAAAGTCATTGACAAAAACCTTGCCGTCGATCTCAGGGGCGTGCATGGGCGTGCGGCCTTCGAGCAGAAGTTCGGTTTCTTCCGATTTGCCTTCCAAAAGGAGGTCAAATGTCCTGCCAACCAGGGCGGTTCTCTTCTTTCGGCTGACTTGCTGCTGAATTCCCATCAGATGTTTACGCCGGTTCTCAATCTCGCGCGGGGAAACCTTCTTTTCCAGGTCGAACGCTCTCGCTCCTTCCTGGTCGGAATAAGAGAACGTTCCCATCCAATCAAACTGGGCCTCGCGAACGAACTCGCAGAGTTCATCAAACTCGCTTTCGGTTTCTCCTGGAAACCCGACGATAAAAGACGTACGCAGGATCAGCTCGGGAACAGTGTGCCTCATCTTGGCGATGGATTTCAGGAAAACCTCGGCGCCACCGCCGCGCTTCATACGCTTAAGCACCGAAGCGGAAGCGTGTTGCAGCGGCACATCCATGTAGGGGCAGATTTTGGGATTAATTGCTATCGTGTCGAGAAGTCTGCCTGTAATTTTGTTCGGGTAGGCATAGAGAAAGCGGACCCACCGTAATGGTTCAATCCCCCCCAAGTTTTCGAGCAAAAGAGCCAGGCCGTCTTTCACGCCAATGTCCTCGCCGTAGCAGGTTGTATCCTGGCCGATCAAAGTAATCTCGCGGACGCCGGCGTTCGCCAGACGCTCCGCCTCGGCAATGATCGATTCGAAGCGGCGCGAGCGAAACTGCCCTCGTAGTTGCGGAATAATGCAAAAGGTGCAGGGATGGTCGCAGCCTTCGGCAATCTTGATATACGCCCGATGGCGCGGCGTAGCCAAAATGCGCGGGGTGGCGTCGTCGTAAAGGTAGTTCGGCAAATCTCCGACCGCCCCGGCCCACGACTCGCGCGAAAACCGGCCCTGTTGGGTCCGCGCATTGCCTTCGGGACGCGACGGCAACACGACAAATGGCGAGTCGGGCTTGGGCCTGTGCAGGGCAGGCGTGCTTAAACCTGCTGCCGCCAGGATGCCTTCCAGTTCGCCCGTTCCCACAACGGCGTCAACCTCGGGAATATCCTTTTGAATCTGATCCCGGAATCGCTCCACCAGACAGCCTGCTACGACAAGCTTCTTCGCTGTGCCGGCAGTTTTATGGCCAGCCATCTCGAGGATCGTATTCACCGACTCCTGTTGAGCACTTTCAATGAAGGAGCAAGTGTTAACCACAATCACATCCGCCTCTTCGGCGCGAGATGTGAGCTCACCACCGGAGTGGCGGATCATGCCCATCATGACTTCGCTGTCGACGAGATTCTTGGGGCAACCGAGGCTGACGAATCCCACCTTCGGCCGCGGCTGTTCCCCAGCCGTTCTTGTTTTTTTCAGGGAGCGGGTAATGGCTGATTTCCTTTGCGGGCTTAGGCTCTATCCATCTTAACATTGCGCAAAGTTCCGACTCGCTCCGATCTTGTCGCGACCCGACAGAGTGGTTGCAGTCTAAGACCCCATGAAGATTTGAACGCCGGCGGGACCAACAACGCCGTGGTACCTACCGACGACAAGCAATTTTTTGTGACGGCGGCGGCTCGCCTGAATCTATTTCTTCACCCCGCAGGACACCGGTGCAGCTATCTTCATAAACGGCAACAGCTCGTGCATGGCCGTAAGGTAGAGCCGTCTTTCACCCACCCCGATCGCGGGCCCCCAACGACACATCTCAGGGGATGACGTTCCGGAGACTAAGCAAGTCGGCGTTCGGCGCGTTACTGACCCGCGCCGCCCCTCTCTGCATTGCTTCCGCCACACCTTTGCGGGGAAGCGGCTCACACCGTGGCATCCCGAGCGCCGAGAGGCACAACAACCGCTGCCCCATTTGACGGTGTAGGTCGGTCAGCAGAGCCTGACGTCCGGCTCGCGCCAACGGGCAAAACGCGCCAGCGTAATTACTCTGTTGGAGGTGGATCTTGTGGTGCTTCTGGCGCAGCTTCCTTACCCCTGCCGGGCTGCCGTCTCCACGTCTTCGTAGAGTTCGGGCAGGCGCTCGGCATCATCGGCGCTATTGCCGAATCGTGCTGATTCGTACACTTCTGTGAACCTGGCCACCAGTTCACGCAAGCTTGCCTTGTCGATTTGTGCCACGAACTCTCGGGGGGTCAGGGCATCGCGCTTCTGCGTCCCACTTCGCTCCAATGCGTCGGCCATCCGCCGGTACCACAATGTCGCCGCCTGCTCAGGATTTCTGCGAGGGTGCGACTGCAAACGGTGTTCTCGAACTTGGCGGCTGATCCATCGCCAATTTCTGAGAACCAGGAATATCAGCGAGAAAGCGGAGGCACCGAGGATCCATTGCACTGGCGAACGCTCCGCTCGATGATGTACCCTCCTGCCCCATTGCAAAATGGACTCATAACGATTGCGCGTCCAGTTATGCGCGTGATCCCACAAACTCCTCGCATCGTTGAGTGCATTCTGGCCAAGAACGTACTGATGCCCAACGTCATAACTCACCACCCACTCGCGCCAGAATGATGCCATCGCATCGAGATAAAGCCCTATGCGCGACCATCCTTGAGGAGTGCTGGATGCGGCGGCGGGCGTCGGATCGAAAGTCTGCCAGCCGTATCCCGGAAAATAGGCTTCCACCCAGGCATGGGCGTCTTTGGCACGGACGACATAGTTGGCCGTGAGATCGTTGAATTCGTCGCTGCGAAATCCATTTACCACGCGCGACGGGATGCCCACGCTGCGTAGCATGACCGCCATCGCCGACGCGAAATATTCGCAGTGCCCCTTTTTTCGTTCGAAAAGAAAGTTTGCGATCGGATCGGCAGAAGTCGTCTTTGGCAGGTCCAGCGTGTACTGAAAATTCGCTTGCAAGTAATTCTCCAGAGCGGCCGCCTTATCGAACTCCGTTGGCTGGGAGCCGGTCACGCGTTGCGCAAGTTCACGGACGCGCAGATCCATCGGCGGAAGACGCAAGTAGGTCCATCTGACTTCAGACGGATAATCCTCCGCGGCTTCCCGCAGTTTCTCAGGGGAAGGTTTGGAGATGTCGGAGTCGGCCTCGTATCGGCTGACCGCATGCTGCGAATCAAAATCGTAGACCGCACTGGCTGAATCCGTGGTGAGCAACTGATAATTTCCGCTGACTCTCCGCGGCTCCGGGGCTAGGAAGAAGACATTTGTGCCGATCGGCTCCATCAACACCCGGTAGTGAATCATCCGGGCAACGGAGCCGCTTTGCTTCTCCCCGTTCTTTATCCCGTCCGGATTCGGAAGCACGAACCCGTCCTCCCCGAGCGGGCGCGACAGCACAAATTCCTCACGCGGCTTCGACCACGCGTGTCCGTCGAAATTCGACAGCGCGACCCCACGCCAGTAGAGTTCGTAGCGCCCCGTTCGATCGCCCTCGATCTGCACATGCATCACCACGGCGCTCGACTGCTGAATCCTTCCGATCTGGCCCAATTGCACGTGATCGCTGAAGCCGGAGGAGAAATCTGTGCCGAAGGCGTATCCGCCGAGATATCCCGCCGAACGGCGCGGCAAGATCACAAACAGCAGCGCCGTTGATGCCAGGATCATCAGCATCAATGCCGACGCAACTCGCACCACCGAAATCGGGAATGAACTGCGTTCCAGCGATAGATTCGAAGACGCGGTCTGCAGAGCCGCGTTTCCCAACGAATGGCGTATCTCGAAAAGAACGAAAGTTGCCACAGCGGTCAGCACGAATGCCGCGAATGACAGAAAGAACAAGCTGTCGACCGTCAGGATGGCAGCGGCGAGAACCATCAGGAAGGCGAGAACGGCGAGAGTGATCTGATCGCGCAGACGGCGCAGTGAAAACATGCGCACAATCACGGCAAATACCGCCAAATGGATGGTGGCGGGAAGAAATCCGCGCGAGATGACAAAGTAGTCGGCTGCAAAAAAGCCGAAGTAAACGAGCGTCAGCACCGTCGTCGAGCGTTCCGAAATCGCCACGGGCAGACGCTTCCAGAGAAAGTAACCACGCACCGCCAATGCAGTGGACATGGCCAGCAGTGTCAGGCGATCTAGGCCGCCCGTTCCTGCGAGCGTGATAAATCCAGCGGCTACTATGCCAAACAGACACCACTGCGAGTAGTGCTCGATGGATGCGCCAATCGGAGCGGCTGCGGATTTTTCCGCCTGCGAGATCATCTTCGCGCGAAACGAACGGGTCTCCACGTTCTATTGTTCGATAAAGCCCACGAGAAAGGAAGCCGCCTGGCTTCGATTCTTGCACCGAAAGTCACTTACCGGTTTAATGCCATCAAGCAGAATGCAATCGCGGCGCGCAAGCGGTCAGATCGCTGATGCTAGAATCAGGAAGGTCAGGCATCGGTCTCGCGCGACGCATTCCCGCCAACCCCGCCAGGTCCGGAAGGAAGCAACGGTAACGGGCTCTTGCGTGTGCAGTGAGCCCCCGGTGCCTGGCTAAAGTTTTCCACAACATTCTTTCGTTCCCACCTTCCTCTTCCCGCCGCGCAACGAATCTTTACATGTTTGATACGACACTTTGCGCAAGAAACTCGCTTTCCTGCGTCCAACAGATATACGGCCGGCCGAAAGAGTCCAAATTCAAACCAGGGGAATCGAAACTATTATGAAGAATCATAAGATTGCGACCGAGCAGACGAAAGCTACCGTGACCATTCGAATTTCGGGGAAGTTGTTTGAGGGGCATCTATCGTATTTGGATCAACTCGTGGACTCGGCCGCCGAGTGCCGCTTATGGCCATTGCTTAGCCTTTCTGACCTGCACGAATTGGATCGTGCCACCGTCCTGTATTTACTTCGAGGAGAACAACACCGTTTTGCCCTCGTTTCCTGCCCGAACTTCGTTCGCGAACAGATGAATCAGGAGCGCGGGCAGGCGGCGGCCTGAAACGAATTCTGAGCAATAAGTGCGTGCAATCATGGACTTTCCGGGCCCGTTCCTGCAAAATACTTCGTTTTAAATTTATTTTGCAGGAGCGGTCTTCTCGGGAGTCCTCATTGAGCACTGCCAGTCGCGCCAAAATCACTGCCGTTGGAACTTATGTCCCGCCTCGCGTCCTTACAAATGCTGATCTGGAAAAAATGGTCGATACAACCGATGCGTGGATTATGGAACGGGTGGGCATTCGCGAGCGACATCTGGTCGAAACGGGAGTTGGCGCCAGCGACTTGGCCGTTGAGGCAGTCAAAAGTCTACTGGCCTCCCATCCTTTCGATTTGCAGGAAGTGGACCTCATTGTGGTCGGCACCGTCACTCCGGACATGATGTATCCGTCGACGGCCTGTCTGGTGCAACACAAGCTGGGGATCAAGAATACCTGGGGCTTCGATGTTTCCGCTGGGTGCTCCGGCTTTCTCTACGCGCTCAACGCAGGCGTGAAATTCGTCGAGTCGGGAAAGTACAAGAAAGTGCTGGTGATCGGTTCCGACGTGAACTCGTCGATGACCGACTACACCGATCGTGCCGTTTGCATCATTTTCGGCGATGGGGCGGGGGCGGTTCTACTGGAGCCCGCAACTTCCGACGGTGAGGGCATCATTGACCATGTGGCTCAGATTGAAGGTATGGGGGGCGAGTTCCTTTGCATGCCGGGCGGGGGAAGTCTGAATCCCGCTTCGCACCAAACCGTCGATCAGAAAATGCACTACATCCATCAGGATGGCAGGAACGTGTTCAAGTACGCCGTCAAGAAAATGGCGGAAATGACCGAACGCATCCTCAAGAGAAATAAATTGACCGGACACGATGTGGATTGCTTCATCGCGCATCAGGCGAATCGGCGCATCATCACCGCGACGGCGGACCGTCTTGGCCTGCCGCTCGAAAAAGTGATCATCAACATTGATCGCTATGGCAACACCACGGCGGGAACGATTCCTCTGGCGATGCGCACGGCGCTCGATGAAGGCAAGCTGAAAGAAGGTAATCTGGTGCTGATCGCCGCGGTAGGCGCAGGATTCACCTCAGGTGCGACGCTGCTGCGCTGGGCCTTCTGAGAACAGAGCCTCAGACCTCAAAACTTGCGACCATCCCGGAATGTGTAGGCCTGGAGGCAATCGTCCGGGCTGCGAGCGAAGCTCGCCATGATCTCGCCACAAGGCTGGTTAGACATTCTTCCTCTAAATCCCTCACAATATGAGGACTCACCTGCAAGGGGTTCTCATTGACCAAACCGATTCCGGCCAAAATCAGCGCTTTGGGGACGTATGTGCCGCCGGGCGTGCTCACAAATGCCGACCTCGAAAGAATGGTTGACACCTCCGATGAATGGATCATGACTCGCGTCGGCATTCGTGAGCGGCATATCGCAAACAAAGGCGTGGCGTCGAGCGAGCTTGCCGTCCGGGCCGCGCACAAAGCGCTCGCGCAGCGCCACCTGAAACCGACCGACATCCAAGCGATAATTGTTGGCACGGTCACTCCCGACATGTTCTTTCCGTCGACCGCGTGTCTGGTGCAGGAAAAACTCGGCGCCAAGGGCGCTTGGGGATTCGATCTTTCCGCTGCCTGCTCGGCGTTTATCTATGGATTGCAGACCGGCGCGCAGTTCATCGGCACCGGTGCCCACAAACGGGTGCTCGTGATCGGCGCCGATGTCATGTCGTCGATCATCGATTACACCGATCGCGCAACGTGCGTCCTGTTCGGCGATGGCGCCGGGGCGGCGATTCTAGAGCCCGCGGAAAACGACTCAGAAGGCTTTATCGACTTCATCCATGAAGTGGACGGCTCCGGCGGCTATTCGCTCTACATGCCGGGCGGCGGAAGCCTGCACCCTCCGACCAAAGAAACAGTCGAAAAGAAAATGCATTTTGTGCATCAGGATGGGCAGCAGGTCTTCAAGTTTGCCGTCCGGAAACAGACAGAGCTTTGCCAGAAGCTTCTGGAACGTAATGGACTGAAAGGCTCCGATATCGACTGCTTCATTCCCCACCAAGCCAATCTGCGAATTATTAAT
>JASHRE010000607.1 GCA_030037515.1 Candidatus Sulfotelmatobacter sp. | reverse complement strand
AGCCTAAGGGCTTCAGCAGTTCCGCTATCGTCGCGTCTTCTGCCTTGAGTCCAACTGCGGCTCCCGGCACGCCCACTTTCGTAAGGCCTGTGCGATACCCGCTTTGTCCTGTAATAAACGAAGCGCGTCCCGCCGTGCAGCTCTGCTCACCGTAAGAATCAGTAAACATCATGCCTTCTTTCGCGAGGCGGTCGATGTTCGAGGTTCGATAGCCCATGACGCCATGGCTGTAGCAACTAAGATTTTCAATTCCGATGTCATCTCCGAAGATGACGAGAATATTGAGTTTCTGCGATATTTCTTTCACTTTCCCTGGCATTGCTGATCCTTTCCGGCTTAGGCCCTTGATGGTTCCTAAAAAGAAACCTGTGGTCCCGCAATTGCCCCTCGCTGCGTCAGGTCGAGGCCGATGCGATTGTTTGTCGATTTGACAACGAAGCGCGAACTCAGCTGATCGCCGCCTTGCAAATTCAGGTGTTTATTCACAGACACACTGATGGTTCGGAACGAAGACATGAAACTCCCACGGCCAAAAAAGTACATGCCCAAAACATCGCCGGATCTCTCAGTATCCTTACAACGTCAACGTCGTTCACGCTAACGCGCCTACCTTCGAAGTTCACCTGTAACAAATGGCAGGGTGAATCCAGATCAAGTCAGCTGACGCGTTGAAAGTGGAGCCTGTGAGGATTGAAAGATGTGAATGGCTGTTACTTATTCGGTCGCGCGTCAGGCCGAACTACCAGGCGGAGTCCTATGTGGCAAGTCGACGTGTCGATTGGCTGCGCCATTCTGGCCGCCGGCCGATAGCGCCGGCAGTAATTTGGTGCGCAAAGGAACGAACCTCCTTTAATCACTTTGCGCGGAATCTTGATACCGGGCAGCAAAGGATCATAACTCTGCTCACGATCTGCACGAGCAACGGCTCCTCCGCAGCATGCTTTCTGCACCGGCTGGTGTGGGGAGTACCAGTCGGTAGTCCACTCCCAGACGTTACCAATCATGTCGTAAAGCCCATAACCATTCGGCGGAAACTGCCCAACGGGAGCAGTTCCTTCGTAGCCATCAATTCTCAGGTTTTGCCAGGGAAATTCACCCTGCCAGGTGTTTGCCATCGGCCGACCGCTGGGCGCAAATTCTTCTCCCCATGCGTAAGTTGCGCCGTCTAGTCCTCCCCGTGCCGCAAACTCCCACTCCGCTTCGGTGGGCAGCTCCTTGCCTGCCCACTTGGCGTAAGCTTCGGCATCCTCGTAAGCAACGTGAACTATGGGATGTTGCAGACGATCGTCGATCGAGCTATTTGGCCCTTCCGGATGGCGCCAGTCAGCGCCCGGGACATACGTCCACCAGTTGTAGTGATCGCGTAGGTCAACCGGAGCGTGTGGGTTGCGAAAAACAACGGAGGCAGCGCGTAACAGTTCCGGTTTTGCGCCCGGGTAATCCTCAGCTCTTGCCGGACGCTCAGCTGAGGTGAGGTAACCGGTTTCTGCGACGAACTGGGCGAACTGCTCGTTCGTTACCGCGTATTTATCAATCCAAAAGCCTTCTACCGAGGCTTGGTGCGCAGGAGCTTCCTCAGGATAGTGTTGATCGGACCCCATGACAAATCTGCCACCCGGAATGAAGCTCATATCGGCGAGGGGCAAACAACGGAGTTTGTCTACGAGGTTTTGTCCGACCGACATTTCCATACGCTCGCGCTTCCAGCTCGGGCCTGAATAGCAAGATGCGACATCAGAGTGGTCGTGGCTCGAAGCGCGGGTACAACACACCTGCTACTCCACTCTCAATTGAGGTCCGATCCGGGCTGCCTATGCTTCGCCGAACTGATTACACTCGGCAATGTCGGGACCTTGGAACTGTTAAAAGTTGCAGGGGGAGTGAACATTGGCGATGGTTAGAGTGGGACTCGATGATTAGAGCGTGACTCCAACCGGAGCCGGAACTGCATACGCGAACCCCCGGCCGGCGGTGTCAGATAGGTACGAGGAAATCTGATGGAAGTATCCGAATCTATCCTTATGCCACCTTGCTTACAGCGCCGGTCTTTTTATACGGAACAGTAGCAGCCAGCCTGGTGCCCTGGCCGGGCTTTGATGTAATGATCAGATCGCCACCTGCCGTGCGCAATCTTTCCCGCATGCTTGCTATTCCCAGACCCTTGACCGGAACAATACTTTCAAAACCGATGCCGGTGTCGATTATCTCTAATACAACCATGTCCGGCCTAGTGCCAAGCTGCACCGAAACCTGTCGCGCCTGGCTGTGTTTGCCAACGTTGTTCAATGCCTCCTGCGCGACCCGATATAGACAAAACTGCACATTCGCAGGCAGGTCCGGAACATCCTCCAGCATCTCGGAAACCTCAGTACCGTGTTGAGACGCAAACTGCCGACACAACTCCCGCAACGCGGGCTTCAACCCAATATACTGCAATTTGCTTGAGTAAAGCTGATGGGAGAGTTCATGTACATCGCGTGTGAGTTCGTCCAGATCGGTTAGAATATGTCTGAGCGCGGCCTTTTCCGATGGGGCAGCGGGTAGCTTTCGACTAACGCGTTGCAGCTGCATCATCAGCAGCGAAAGGCGCTGGCCAACGTCATCATGCAGTTCGCGCGCCATAAGCCGCCGTTCTTCATCTTGAACTTGGATCAATCGGCTGGTCAGTTCGACTAGGCGTCGTTGTGCTTCGTTCAGTTTCTGCTCAGACAGCTTCCTTTCCGTGATGTCTTCCACCATGGCCAGGAGCCTGGGTGGTCCCTCACCCTCGCGGTTTAAGCGACAGACATAGAGCCGACCCCACATCTTCGTACCATCCTTCCGTCGATAAGGCTTTTCGATGTAATAACTGGCTCTTGTCCCGGCCCGGATCTGCTGGAAGAGGTACCAATCATGATCTTCGTTGTCAGGATGTTCAAACTGTTTACAATCCATCTTCAACATCTCATCTACCGCATATCCCATCATCGAGCACAGCTCCGAATTTACGTGCAGCAAGTTGCCATCCAGGTCTTCGAGCGCCATGCCGATCAGCGGCTGATCGAACACACGCTCGAGGTGCCGCTTCAACACGTGCACACGTCGTGCGTTTCGCCAGAAGAAAAAGATAAGAAGGCTCGCTTCGAGGAATGAAACGATTCTCCACAGATCGGATCTCAACCAGGAAAGGCCCCGGCGGACATCCCCGCCGTGAATTGGTCCAGACTTCTCCCATTTATCATTGGTCCCATGTTTCGGTTGCATAACGAGAGTCAGCCTCCGGCAGTTGTTGCGCGAAACAGATTGCGGTTCAGCCGTGATCTGTTTTGCAATTTCATTCGCCGTTCTGTTCCTGGGCTTCGTGAGGACGGCTCTCATCGTCGTCAGGCGTCCAACGCCTCGATCCGTTCCAGCGCATCCGCTGAGTAGAGGAACGAGTTTGGAAGGCACTCGGCCCACGTAGCATCGGGCTGAAGCTAGCCACGCGCGCATTGTAGGCCGTTTTGCCCGGATGTCACCTCGGGCAGCCACCTGGGCTCTTCTCGTTCTTCCGCGATCTGCAGCCCGCGCAATAGATCGAAAAAGGGCTTCGGTAAGATGCACCGAAGTCCAGCGCGGTGTATCAGTTTGAAGGTTTGTTCGGCGCATTTTGGCGCTTTCGGCGCACCCTTTTCGCGGCGCACGCTGCCTGGTCCTGCTGGGAGCTATCCGCTAATATCCAGCCCTTTCCAAACGAAGCCGGTTAACATCTGGTTGTAACCGATTGAAAACGTAGTGGCCAGCGACGCACTTGACCGCCGGCTGTGCGCCCGCGACGATCGACGATGGGGGGAAGCAAAATGCTTACAGCTGCTTGTCTCGCCCGCCAGATCCCGATCAAGCATTAGGTTTCGGAGCCGTCTGGCAAACCACGATCTGTCGGGAACGACGACTAATCGATCTGTTTTTGCCCGGGAATCTCAATCGATGATTTGCACGACACACTCTTGGGTATGCGCGTGCCGTAGCAGATCAGAGGCGGAGCAAGCACAGCGGCTATCACGAAGTTCCCCCGCTGTACGATGGTTGCATCGTGGGTGGCCCCGATGGTTGTGTGGCCAAGCATCTGCAAGCCGTAGAGACAGAGCGCGGGAAGCACAACACAGACACGCACCCCGGAAAAATAACTCGGAGGTCAGTGGATCGAAACTGTGAGTAGTAACAGGGAGCCGAGCGTTGATGCCGCTTCCGGGGCGCATCTTGTGTGCCCAAACTTGCTCCCGTAGCGCCGACATCCGATTTTTTTCCCCCACCTTCCATCACGAACTGAAGATTAAATCAAGCGTGCTCACTCGCGTCCGCAAAATGCCCGCGCTCTTGTAACTTGAGCCCGGCTTGGATAAAAATCACTTTCCGGCGGCTCGCCAGTCCCATCCGGGCTACACTTTTTCCGAGCTGTCAGATTTGGCGGTGTGCAAGCCGTGCGCCGGGTGGCGAACGAATATGCGGGGAATCGCAAACCGCGACCGGACTTCCGTCGGACGAATTGTATTTGCTCGCGAAGTTCAAGGGCACACCCCTTGCTCTCGAGCGCTACGATGGATTGAAGAATCAGCCACAAGGCGTCGATGAATTCACGCTCACAACGCTTGGGCTATCGCGTGCTTTACGGCGGCATGGAGCAGGAGGGGTGAAGGTATTCCGGAAAAATGTCCAGGAATTTCCGCCGGCCGCCAACGTCTACGACAGCCCGGGTGAGGCGGGCACGAAGACCGGGCAGAAGCATCTTGTCGATCCGGAATTATGAAAAAAACCTCTGCAACCAAATCCGAAGAATGACCACGCCGTCCGGCAGCTGAAAGTTGAGGAGTGAAGCCATCCGACAAGTGACGGGGCTTCAGAACACCCGCAAAACTGCCAGTGTCGCATCATCGGTTTGGTGCTCTTTGGAGAACTGATCCATGGAACAGAAGATCGAATTGACGAGATCTCGCGCGTCTTGAGAGTATTGCGCTCCGCCGGCAGCGGCCTTGAGTA
This sequence comes from Candidatus Sulfotelmatobacter sp., assembly GCA_030037515.1. Classification (GTDB taxonomy): domain Bacteria; phylum Acidobacteriota; class Terriglobia; order Terriglobales; family Acidobacteriaceae; genus Sulfotelmatobacter. Next base: position 3,207 of record JASHRE010000607.1, on the reverse strand, counting down.
AGCCCTGCACTCCCCATTCCTCCCCGTCCTGGTTTGCGGCTTCGGTGAGCCCGTCGGTGAAAGCGATCACCAAATCACCGGCTTCAACCTTTATGGAACCCTCCCGATATTCCGAATCGGGGAGCAGCCCAACCGGCGCGCCACCCGTTTCAAGGGACTGCATTGAACCATCTCTCCGAATGACGACCGGCGGGTTATGTCCGGCATTTACGTAGCGCAGAATGCGGGCCGATCCGTCGAATACACCATAGAACAAGGTTGCATACCGGTCCTCCGACGACGAAGCGTATGCCTGATGATTCACGACCTTGAGTAGCGCGGCCAAGTCGTCTCCCGTGAACAGTGCCGCGGTCCGAAGGCAGGACTGCACATTCGCGATCATCAGCGCCGCGGCCAGACCTTTGCCGGAGGCATCTCCAACGACCAGCGCCAAGCGATCGTCCGGAAGCGGGATAAAATTGTAGCAATCGCCGCCGAGGGCTCGAACCTGACGACAGCGGGCGCTATAGTCGAAGGAATCGCTGGCCGTACGGGGCGCCTGCATGAAGCCCTGCTGCACGTCGCAGGCCAGTACCCAGTCCTGGCTAACGTCCACCACCATTTCGTCGGTCCTCATATTCTCGCCTCCACTCGTATGTCGATTTCTGGGTCCCGAAATCGACAGGAGCTGCTAATTTCCGGTTGAAAATATTTTTTTGGAAGGGATGTCGACAACGGCAGGGCGGTTCCGACTACAGGGTGAAAGCGCGCATTACAAGCGCGGGCAGGGGACACACACGTCAGCGTTGGGTCCATAGTGAAATGAATCGGTGAATAGGAGCGAGAAGAATATGAAATACATTTTGCTGATGTCGGGCACGAGAGCGGGCGTCGAAGGATATCAAGCCTGGTCGAAACACGATATTGCTGCACACATGGCGATTCTTCAGCGCCTTGCCAAGGAACTGGCCGAGTCCGGAGAGTTTGTCGCCACACAGGGCTTGGCCGAACCAAAAGAAGCCAAGGTCGTACGTGGCGAGAAAAATGGTGTGCCGGTCACAGACGGCATTTTCCCGGAGTCGAAGGAATTTCTCTTAGGGTACTGGATCGTCGACGTCGCCACGGCTGAGCGCGCTTATGCCATAGCCGGACAGATTTCCGCAGCTCCCGGACCTGGTGCCAGACCCACGAACATGCCGATCGAGGTGCGACAGTTCGCGGCCCACAAGTCGGAACCGCATTGACAGATGTCAACAATCGCGCCCCAGCGCGGGCTTAAAAATGAAAGCATGAAGATCCCGAAACCAAAATGAGAGGAGCCAGATAATGAAATACATTTTGATGATGAACACGATGAAAACCGGCCATGGCGTGCCCGAATGGCCCAAGAATGATCTGCAGGCGCATATTGCCTTTATGCACGGTCTCAACAAGGAACTTCGTGAACGGGGTGAACTGGTGTCGGCGGAGGGGCTCTCTTTTCCGGATCAAGCGAAGCTGGTGCGCGCGGGCAAGGATGGCCGGCCGATCACCGACGGAGTGTTTCCCGAATCCAAGGAGTTTCTCGCCGGCTTCTGGATTATCGATGTCGACACCCTCGAGCGCGCATACGACGTTGCCGCACGAATCTCGGCTGCGCCGGGCGCCGGAGGCACGCCACTGAATATGCCCATTGAGCTGCGACCGATCATGAGCGGACCACCGCAGGAAATGTTGTAACGGAAACTCGAATGACCCAGCCATGGAACGCAACGTCGGAGCGTCTGTTGCGAGAACTCGCGCCGCAGGTTCTGGGAGCGGTTGCGCGTCGTTTTCACGACTTTGCCGCCGCCGAAGATGCCGTGCAGGAGGCCATGATCGCCGCCTTCGCGCAGTGGCCGCGCGAGGGCGTTCCGGAAAATCCGCGCGGATGGCTCATACAAGTGGCATGCCGGCGCATGACGGACCACGTGCGCAGCGAAATTGCCCGCCGCGAAAGAGAAACGAAGGTGGCCTCGGAAGCCGAAATTCTGACGTCCACTCCCGATAGCGAGGCCGACATGGATCCGGACGATACGCTTATTCTTCTATTCATGTGCTGCCATCCGGCCCTCACGCCGTCCTCGGCAATCGCGCTGACCTTGCGGGGAGTTGGGGGATTAACCACGGCTGAAATCGCGAACGCCTTCCTGGTTCCCGAGGCCACGATGGCGCAAAGGATCAGCCGGGCGAAGCAGACCATCAAAGCTTCGGGTGTGCCGTTTCGTCTGCCTTTCCCGCAGCAGCGAGCTGATCGGCTGCCCGCAGTTCTGCATGTACTGTACCTGATCTTCAGCGAAGGATACGCCAGCAGCATAGGCCCGCGTCTGCAACGACTCGACTTGGCGCGAGAGGCAATCCGCTTGACGCGCATCATGAAAGCGCTGTTGCCCGATAATCCCGAGGTCGCGGGGCTTCTGGCTCTGATGCTTTTAACCGACGCGCGTCGGGCGGCCCGAACCGGGCCGGATGAGGAGTTGATTCCCTTGGACAAGCAAGATCGAACCCTGTGGGATCGCACGGAGATTTCCGAAGGCATTGAGCTTCTCAGTGCCGCGCTGTCGAAAGCGTCCGTGGGCTTGTATCAGCTTCAGGCCGCGATTGCCGCGGTTCACGACGAAGCTGACAGAGTCGAGGACACCGACTGGCCGCAGATTCTGGCCTTGTATGAGTTGCTGAAGCGAGTCGCCCCCGGCCCCATGGTCACTCTCAATCACGCCATCGCGGCCGCTATGGTCCACGGTCCTGCCGAAGGCCTGCAGTTGCTGCAATCGCTCGATAGCGATCCGCGCCTTGCCGGTCACTATCGCCTCGATGCGGTTCGCGCCCATTTATTTGAGAAGATGGGCGATCACGAAAGCGCCCTCAAACACTACCGAATCGCCGCTGCGCGCACGACCAGCATGCCGGAGCGGAATTACCTCATGACACAAGCGGCACGCTTGGCCGACGATTAATTCCCATATTCTCACAATCAGTGGCTTGATCCTCCGCAGCCCTGGGGCTGTTTTCCCGCGGCACTTTTGGCAAATTTGGCAGGATCCGCACAGGAGACAGCCAGCGGCAGCCCTACCATCCGCTCGGAGCACGCGTTCGCATCTGACTGGAGGGCAGGGCGGGCTGTGCTTATTCGTTTCGGGATCGCGGGCCAGGGCTTCACGAAGGTAAGCGTCGGCAATGCCAGCATGGCTGGCCGCAAAGAGATCTTCT
>JASHRE010000606.1 GCA_030037515.1 Candidatus Sulfotelmatobacter sp. | reverse complement strand
TCGTGTCTGGTTCCGATCCAAACGCAGGGATCCAAGCCTCCCTTCTTTTGCATCCACGGAATTAACGGAGCGGTCGTGCGCTTCCGCGACCTCGCGAAGCATCTGGGCTCCGATCAACCGTTCTACGGAGTACAAGCGCAGGGACTGGGAGAAGGAAACGCTTGTCATACGCGAACCGAAGACATGGCAGCGCATTACGTCCAGCAAATCCGCAAGCTCCAGTCCCGCGGGCCTTATTTTCTTGGAGGCTATTCTTTCGGCGGAACCATCGCGTTCGAAATGGCTCGGCAACTTGCGGCAAATGGAGAAGAAGGCACAACGGTAGTCCTCTTCGATACAAATTTTTCCTTCCGAAACGCCTCTGCCTCCGGGCACAAGATCTCCGCCGTGGCGGCCTTCGTCGAGCTTTTCCGAATCCCCACTTCCCGAATCGGTGCCCACCTGCTCCGGATGTTGACGGCGCCGATTCGCGTGTTGCAATGGAAATTGCAGGTGGCAAAACTGCCTCCGATTGTGCGGAAGGTTCGTACTGCTTGTCTGGAGGCAGAGCAGAATTACAGGCCTCAGGTCTACGGCGGCCGCGTGATTCTGTTCCGCTCGAACCACAGAGCTCTAGGACAAGTCGGCGATCCCCGCGCAGGTTGGGATGGTTACGTTACTCGCGGATTGGAGATTTATGAAGTAACCGGAAATCATGAAAACATCCTTCTCGAACCGCAAGTGCAGCAAGTCGCTAAGGTGTTGAAACACTGCCTGTACACTCCTCCGCCCAGACCATCGCACGTGGCATGGCAATGAGGTACTCTTCCAAACCTTCCAACCCGGACATGGTGGGCGCGACCAAGTCGCACGGGATCAATCGGTGACCGAACCAGAATCCCAAGCGTCGGCTGGCCATGCGCGTAACCGAGTCAGCAACTCGGCTAAAACCTCATCATGGGAGAGAATGCTTTCAATCGACGGTGAGCAAGTACGCCGAAAACTCATTCCGTGGGCCATGAAGGGCGGCCTTGCCATCCTGGACCAGGGAGTGCTGGCAGGGTCCAATTTCGTAATCAGCATTCTGCTGGCGCGGTGGATGTCGGCCGAGGAGTACGGAACGTACGCTGTTGCATTCGCCATATTCCTGTTCCTGCTCAATTTCCATCAGGCTCTGCTGCTCGAACCGATGTTGGTGTTTGGCAGTTCGGTGTATCGCGACAGACTCCGCAGCTATATGAAGGCTCTGCTTGTGCTTCATCTCGCCATAAGCCTGGTCATGATCTTCGGACTGTCTGTCGCTGTGGCGGTCACTTTTCACATGCACGACTCCGATGGATTACCGGTTGCGCTGATTGGCATCACGCTCGCTGCTCCATGCATTCTGTTGTTTTGGCTCACCAAACGGACATTTTATCTGAAGCTTTCACCTGGCCCCTCGGTCGCCGGAGCGTTTTTGTACTGCGCTTTAACCCTCGGAGGGTTGGCCATCATCTATCGGCACGGAGTTCTCTCAACCTTTTCCGCTTTGCTGTTGATGGGATTTGGTGCTTTCGGTGCCAGCCTTGTACTCCTGAGCTATTTAGCCTTGCGACTGCCAGCCACAACGGATTCGATCGGTAGTTTTCAAGTATGGCGCCGGCATTGGCACTACGGACGATGGGCCTTATGTGCCAATGCCATGATGTGGGTTCCAATCAACGCTTTCTATCCCTTGGTCAGCAAGTTTTGCGGATTGGCTCAGGCAGGGGAGTTAAAAGCTTTAATGAACTTTGCCTCGCCGATGTTACAAGCGTGTGCCGCACTTCATACACTGATGCTTCCTTACGCAACGCGTGTCATGAGGAGTCGTGGCAGTGAAGGCGTGAATGCGATTCTAAAGCGGATGACGCTGCTTTGTGTCGTCTGCGCGATTCCCTACTGGATCGCGTTGCTGACTCTCAGAGGGCCGGTCTTCCAGATGCTTTATTCCGGCCGTTACACCGAGGTTTCGCATCTGCTGCCCATCGTCGCATTAGCTTCGATTGCCGGTAGCGCCTTCTTTGGACCGTCGATCGTATTGCGAGCCCTGGAAGCCCCTAGGCTCATCTTTGCGGCGGTGACTGTTTCCAGTGTTCTTGCCCTTATCCTAGGTATTCCACTTATACGCGCTTGGGGAGTGAGAGGTGCAGTCTGGAGTATTGCGCTTTCCGAAGCTTTGGCTTTTGTTGCTTCGGTCGCCTTTCTCCGCCGCAAAGCTAGTGAATACTTGGAACCGGGGCCGGCCAGCCTGGCGCTGTCTCCAAGCGAATAGAAAGCGTTACTTTTACCGCTGCTCTACCAATTTCTTACCGAGGAAAATAACTATGATGCGTACCTATCGACTCATCCATGCTAAGGCGGCGAGAAGTAAGATCCGCGTTCCCTTGGCGTGGTCTTGGCACGTCGGCCTCAAGCCGCAGGATATTTTTCTAGCTTCTTATCCGCGTTCCGGCAGTACGTGGCTGCGATTTATGCTCTATCAGATTCTGACGGGCGAAGATCCGCGCTTTCAAAGCATTGATCGAACGATCCCGGAGATTGACGCACACCGCGGAGCACCTTCACTTCTACCCAATGGTGGCCGTTTGGTGAAAACCCATGAACAGTATCGCAACGAATACATGAAGGCTGTGTTCTTGGTTCGTGACCTACGGGATGTTTCCCTTTCCTGTTATGCCCGCTCGGTAGAGGTCGGACTAGCAGAGTTGGTTTCGGGCGGGGACTTTGATAGTTTCCTCGTATCATTTCTGGAGGGAAGAGCTTTGCAGCAAGGTTCCTGGCAGCAACACTCGCGTTCGTGGCTCGAATCTCCGCTGGCCCCTAACGGCAATCTCATGGTGATTCGATACGAGGATTTGCGCCGCAATTCCGAGCATGTTCTAAGCGAGTTGCTGCGATTTATCGGTCTTACGGCGGATCCGCAAGTTATCCGGCAAGCCGTTGAAAACAACTCTTTGAAGCAGATGCGTGCCAAAGAGGACAAAGCGAAGACTACTGGTGAAAAATCGGTACTGCTCGCTTCTCACCGAACGACCGGCGAAGATGGTCGTTTTGTTCGTAGCGGCAGTATTGCCGGGTGGCGCAAGAAGATGAACGACTCGCAATTGAAACTCGTCGATGAGTATGCCGGCAGCGTTCTGACGAGACTTGGTTATGAACTGGGAGTGACGCACGAGCAACTCGCGCAACCGGAAGCCTCAGCGATAACGCTTTAACTCGCAGGACCAGGTGAGAAGAAAGTGTACCGCTCGTGGCAACACCTCACCCCTCAGAGGCAGCTTCGAAAGTCGCTTTTCTTTGCATGAATCACACAGCCAGTCATTCACGATCGACCTTCAGGTTGCGAGGAATTGACCTTCGTTCTCTCGCGTGGTTTACGCTGCTTGTAGCCTGCGGCAGTTTGGCCATGTTGTTTCCCTATTTCTGGCTTGGCTGTCTTGCCGCGATTGCTCTGCTGATCTTTTCTTGGGCCATATTTGCCGGCATTCGCAGAGCAGGCCTTGAGTTCTGGCAGGCTCTCGCAGTAGCAATCTTGAGTGGCTACTTAATCCTGAACTACGGATTCGATAACCTGGCCATTCACGTCGGCTCGGTGCCGATTCTCATTAGTTATGGAGCAATGTACGCGTCCTTCGCCTTGTGCATTCTTGCGCATCGTGAGCCAGTTTATGAGGCTTTAAACGAGCCCGCCCTCGTATGCGTATTCTTCATTCTGTTTCTCTCGTTTGTGCATCTTTTGAGCGATCTTCCTAACTACGGGATGTGGGCTATTCGTGACTCCACGATGTGCTTGGACGCATTGTTTTTGCTTATGGGGATGGTGTGGGCGAGGCAGCGAAACAGCATAGAGTTTTTGACGAAATGGCTGATGGTCATCTTTGTAGTGAATATGTTTTATAGCCTCACTCTTCCCTGGGCAGAATCGATCTGGTCCTGGTCGCCGCAGACTGGCGCCTTCCAAGAGGTCCCCTTATTTGGCAACTTCAGCGGCTCCGGCGACTTACTGCTTGAGGGGGCGGTGTTCTGCATCTGCTTTGGTAGCTATGTGGTCAGTCGTCCGCGCTGGCTGATGCCGCTGCTGGTGACCGGCCAGTTATTGGGAATCGCTGTCACTCAAGTTCGAAGAATGTATCTAGGCATTGTGGTCGTCGTTGTGGTCCTGGTGCTGGCAGGAGAAATCAAGAAGTTTGCCAAACTTTTTGTCCTCGTGCCGATTGCAATTGCGGTCGTTTTTGTTGCAACCACCATCGGGGGACTGCAAATCACTGGTCGCATCGGCCCTGTGAACCTTGATTTTTTCAAAGATCATATCCGTAGCATGTCCGGCGACAAAGATATGCCGGGGAGCAGCGTCGAGAGTCGCTTCACGATGGTTGACGAAGCCATGGATCACTTTTATACGCATCCTATATTTGGCGTGGGATTCGGCCAGGCCCTGCTTGAGGACACCGATCCCATTACGGGTGTCGTTACTAGAATGCCGCATGATTCCAGCATTACTTATTTGGCAAGACTAGGTGTCATTGGATTCATAGGCTGGATCGTCCTGCATCTTTGTTTCTTGCAACGATTTGCGACTGCGTTCCGCAGACGACATGATTGCGACAAGCGCGTCTATACCCTGACGCTGTGGTTGTTCCTGTTTTACATACTGTTTATGATTGGGAGTTTCGTCGAAGGGCCTTTTGAGTTTCCCTCGAAGGCAATCCCGTTCTACTTCCTGATGGGGTTTGGTCTAGGGCTGATTCGATGGCGCATGTCGCCCACCAGGAACGTCCAAACTCCATCTAGGACCGACATCGCATAGTCGTGTTAGATCTCGAATACTTTCGACCCGGAGCGGTATAAACCTTGACTTCACGGCCCATCGTAACCACTAGCTGGGATGATGGGGAGAAATACG
>JASHRE010000605.1 GCA_030037515.1 Candidatus Sulfotelmatobacter sp. | reverse complement strand
CGTCGGATTTCCAATTCATCGGGTAAGCAAGCCTCGCAAGTGTGAACTGGCGTGAGTAAATGAGTCGGTGCCAACGACCCAGGCAGGCATCATGGTTAGCGCAAACGTCGACTCAAAGGCGGCGGCGAGGTTACTTCGGGAGTTTCTCAGGATTCATCTCCAGCTCCGCGGACGCGTATTGCGGCCAGGGCCGGGTCCGCAAAACTTCATCCCGGAATTCAAGGGCTTCCCCCCCTGACAATCGGCGTAGACTCGGATTCTGTCGCCCGCTACCACGTCGGTTTTCAAGCGCACAATCGTCACAAGGCTCGACCGTAACAGGCTCCCGCCGCTTTCCTAAGATGAGAAACTGCGACCGGATTGCGGCGTTGAACAGCAAGTAAGGATACCGCTACATAGCGTTCCCTGAAATGCGAAATTGATGTTCGGGTTGTCCCGCTACACGTGTGGGAATTGCGTAAAGTCCGCCGGCAAGGCGATCTCCCGCAGGAGCTTCGATTTTCGCCGTAGTAACATACAGTGTTTTCAGCTCGGGTCCGCCAAACGTGCACGTGGTTACATTTCTTACCGGCATCTCGACAACGCGATCAATAACTCCATCTGGCGATACACGAACGATGCATCCACCGAAGAAGCGGCAATTCCAGAGATAGCCTTCCGAATCTACATTTGACCCGTCGGGAAGGCCGCGTGAAAATGCCTGGAGAAAAGGGCGTTCATTCCCGATCGCACCGGTCGCTGGATTGTAATCGTATTGCCAGACCATGTTTGCCAGAGTGTCTCCAAAATAAAACCGCTTCTGATTCGGACTCCAACCTAAAGTATTCGAGATTCCAATATCCCGTCGCCATACGCGGGTTTCGCCATTTGGATCAAGTCGGAAAAGCATGCCATCTTTTCCGCCTGCTTCGCCTCCGGAGCCATCTGGGTTCACGTTGTTACGCATCGATCCAACCCAGAGGCTGCCCCGGGGATCCACTCGCGCGTCATTCAGACGGACTTGAGGCCACCCTTCAAGGCAAAACAATGGCGCGTGCCGCTTGTCAGTCGCCGGCTCCCACAAGATCACACCCGACCCCAGAATGGCGAGCAAAAATTCAGGACGGCTTGTGAGCGCCAGCGCGGTAACAGGTCGGTCGAATATCCAACTCCGCACGCACTGATCCGCTGGAGTGAAGCGATGAATCAGGAATCGGTTGATGTCGCACCAGTACACCGCATTGTGCACTGCGTGCCAGACCGCACCTTCGCCACAGACATCGCCCGTAGGTCCTACGCAGACAGCATCGCCTATTTCCAGCTGAGAATTCATCACACACCAAGCCCGGCGAGCAAGCCGCCGTCCACAAGATAATCACCGCCAGTGCAGAAGCCAGCTTTATCGGACACAAGGAATGCGGCGAGTTCGGAGACTTCCGCCGGAGTTCCGATGCGTCCCAGGGGATGAGCTGCTCCGAAACGCTCGAACATAGTTTCCAGTGCTATTTCCGGCCCGAAATGTGCGGCGGCGCGCGCCAGCATTGGCGTGCGAATTGAACCAGGGCTGATCGAGTTCACGCGAATGTGATCTTTGGCATGATCGAGCGCCAGAGCCCGCGTCAGGCTATGTACCGCTCCTTTGCTCGTGGCATACGCCGCGACTCCATGTTGACATGCATGGCCTTGAACCGAAGCGAGGTTAAGTATCGAACCACCGCCACGTTTTTTCATTTCTGGAATTCCGAAATGCGCCAGCAGGAAGATACTTCCGACATTCACGAGCATGCAACGGTTCCACGTGTCCACGTCTGTTTCGACGACTGTGCCGAAGGGATGGACTGCGGCAGCATTGACGATAACATCCAACCCGCCGTGTGTCGCGGTCGTTTTTGCCACGACCGCACGTACCTGCTCAGTCTGGCTGACGTCGCAGTGCTCAACTCGCAGCGCCAATCCCGCAGCCGCGGCCTCTTCTTGCAAGTGCGTATTCGCATCTGATTCGATACCGCATACCATGACACGACATGCTCCCTTTGCAAGCCGCATCGCAATTGCGCCACCGATTCCGGTGCTCCCGGTCACAATCGCAACCCGATTCTCGAACTCACTCATCAAATCATCCTTGTCTGAAAAACTCGTGGAGGCTTGTGACTCAAGCCAAAACTCAGCTTACTGCACGGCCGCTATTGTAGCGACGCATTGCAAACATTGCGGCGAATGACCGAACTATTGTCCGGAAATTCGTTAGACAGCATAGCCCGTTCCATTGGAAGATAGGAAGGGCGGTCACATGGAAATCAATCACCTCGAATCAGGTCTAGAGATTAAGGCCGTAATCTTCGATTACGGCGAGGTCTTGTGTCATGCGCCCACGGATGCAGAGAACGCGAAGCTTGCGGCTTTCTTCAAGATTGACACGCGAAGCCTCCTCGGACTCTGGGAGCGGAACCGCGGCCCCTATGACCGCGGGGATCTCACATCACGGGTATATTGGTCGATGCTGGCCAAAGACGCCGGCGTCGAGATACCTTCCGCCGAGATCCATAAAATCAGCGAACTCGATATGGCGATGTGGAGCAATATCAACTCCAGCATGGTGGCGTGGGCAAGTCAACTTCGCGCTTCCGGCCTGAAGATCGGTCTGCTCTCGAATATGCATCCAGACATGGTTTCGCACTGTCGCAAACACTTCGCCTGGCTCGATAGTTTTGATTCGGTAACATTTTCCGCAGAGGTGCGGATGATTAAGCCCGATCCGGCGATTTATCAACACGCACTTCGTGGTCTTGGTACCGCCGCGGCCGAGACTCTGCTCGTGGACGACCGCGAGGGCAACGTTCGTGCAGCTCAGGAGTTGGGGCTTCACGCAATCCGATTTAAGTCCGTCGCACAACTGCGAAGCGATCTTGAGGCTTTGGGATTTCCTATACTTCCGGAGCTTCGTCCCGATGGAAAGTTGCCGCTGCCCGAAAACGGCTATCGCTTTTGATCTTCTGCCGTCTGACCAGGACCGATGTTCTGCAGTTTCTGAAATTCTTTCATCTCGTGCTGGGCCTCGGCATTTTTTCCCTGGTGTCGGTATAGCCCGGCGAGTTCGAAATGAGTTTGTGCCGCAAGATCCGAATTCTTCTCGATAGAGAGAAGCTCCAGCCAAGCCCTCTCCGCAGCAGCCTGATCGGAGTCGAGGAAGGCGGCTTTGCCCAACGAGTACAGCACCTCCGGCATCTGTGGTCGAAGGCAGTCCGCGCGGATCAACTCCTGTCGAGCTTCATGAACTTTGCCTTCTTGCAACAAAGCGGTGCCAAGGCGGTAGGCCGCTTCCGCATTCCCGGGCTGCATCTTGGTCTGTTCGCGAAACTGTGCCTCCGCCTTGTCCCACTGCGACGACTTAGCATAAACATCGCCCAGTTCGAGATGAACTTCAGGAGTATCTGGACGGAGCTTAAGCGCTGCCAAGAATTCCCGTTCTGCCTGCGGCATCTGCCGCAGTACGAAGTAATTCTCTCCCATGGCTTCGTGTGCACGCGGAGAATCTGGGTAAGCCGCAACAAGTGTATCGATGGCTTGCTTCGATAACAGCCCGCTGGCTCGGCCGAGGTAGTACAGTATATCGGGATCATTTGGCCGCTGCTCGAGAGCTTCCTGCAAATGGGTCACTGCATCTTTCAGATGCCCCGCTTCAACTTCAGCAATTCCGAGCGCCGAAACTTCATGCGCGCGCTCCAGATGCGGAATCGCTTCTGAGGGGTAGCCCTGGATCAACAAGGCGT
>JASHRE010000604.1 GCA_030037515.1 Candidatus Sulfotelmatobacter sp. | reverse complement strand
CTCTCGGCGAGAAGTATACGGCAAGATTCGATGGAAATTTCTATCCCGTCGAAGATGATCCCGGTCATACCACGGTTTCCGCCCGACTGTTGGATGCTCGGACGGTGGAACTTACGAGTAAGCGCCACGGCAAAATCGTGAGCGTTTCCCGCCTATCGGTGGCTCCTGACGGGAACTCAATTCATGCTGTCTTTGAGAACATGGACTCCGCTACTAAAACCGAGTTCGACTTTGAGAAGCAGAAATAATCATTCTCCGTAAAACATGAGTCCTGTCGCTGACAACCCGCTCACAGCTCCAGACCGCGAGCTTGAAGAAAACAAGAAGCCCAGCGAGTCGGAACCACCGCGGATCCGGCGCCCTCTTTGTGGCTGGTCGCCTGGCAAGCAGGACAAGTGGTTTTGCAACCGCGGCTATGAGTGGAAAACCTTTGACAAGCTCAGCGAGTGCCGGGGCTGGTGCAAAAGAACGTATCCCGATCTCGCGCACAGGCGGAAGCATCGTACAATGTTTCCGGTTTCGAGTCCAAAAAGGAAATTTCGGACGATGCATCGCAAGAACGGCTCAGTTTCGTTCCTCGCTTCTTGCGTTGCATTGTTTCTGTTTCCGGTCGTTTTCTTTGCTGCCCTCAGCTTTGCACAATCGAAAGACGACCGTTCCATGGCCAGTTCCAAACCGCTGGGCCAGGTTTCCGGCCATGTCTATCGCGCCGACACCGGTGAGCCCATTCCGAAAACTCAGGTCTCATTGCTACCGAGCGACGAAGCCACCGCCAAAGCTACTGAACAGCGCACCGTACGCACGGGACCCGACGGTACCTTCACGTTCACAGACCTTCCCGGCGGTAATTACGACATCGGAACGTGGCACAACGGGTACTCGGAATACTCCGGATCGCTCGATCCCGACTCTAGCGACCGCGAACTCACGAATCGAAAGGTCGCGCTCACGCCCGGGCAAACCGTTCAAAACATCGTTTTGCATCTCTACCCGGCGGGCGTAATCTCCGGTCAGGTGATGGATGAAGACCAAGACCCGGTTCCCGGACTTCAGGTGTTAGCCTTGCGCATCGACTTCAAGAAAGGTGGACAACGAAATATTCTTCTTGCTGCTCAGACAATCACTGACGACCTCGGCAATTACCGCATGCCCGACCTCCCTCCCGGTTCTTATTTCGTGAGAGCGGGTGGTCTGATACAGCGCCCTATGCGAAAAATGCAAGCGATGAGCGTGAAGGAAGGCCCCGCGGGTCGAGTGCAATATCAAAACACGTTCTACCCCGGCACTTCTTCGCTGTCGGAGGCGAAGCCCGTCGATATTGCTCCTCTCACCGAAGCTCGCGACACACGGTTCACAGTCCCGACCGAAAGAACCTTTAGTGTGCGTGGAAAAGTTCTGCCCGGAGCCGAGCCACCACCCAAAGGTTCGGTAGAAATCGAATGCACGAGCCCGGACAGCGTCGGATACAACTTCAGGATGGGACCCTCCACAGCCGCCGAGCCTGACGGTTCTTTTAAGATTTCGGGCTTGCCTCCCGGAGATTACACGCTCGCCGCAACTGCCACAAATCAAGGCGTCAGCAACGACCTCGGATTTGCATCCGTCCACATTTCGGATGCCGATGTACACTCCGATGTCGAAATCGGCCATGCAGCCGAGGTCTACGGAAAAGTGGACGTTCCTCCGGAAGCTTCGGTGCGAGGCAAACGAATCCAACTGGAGATATTTGGTCCGGGGTTCTACCTGTTACACCAATCCTCTGAACTCGATCGCACTGGACGCTTCGACATAAAAACCATTCCGCCCGGAGTCTTCACCCTCTCGCTGTCAGCCTCAGAAGGCGACGAGTCCGTCTACGTGAAGAAAGCCGTCTGCGGCGGACACGATTACGCAACCCGCGAGTTCACCCTAACCGCAGAATCTCGACTCGACTGCGACGTGACCCTCGCTCGCGATACCAGCACGGTTTATGGCAAGGTAACCTCCTCCGACAATCCGGTGACCGCCGCAGTTGTCGTGATGATCCCCGCTTCCCCAGAACTCCGTAAGGTTCCTCGCTACACTCTCATATCCAAGACCGACGCGGCCGGGCGATACAAACTCACCGCCGTGATTCCAACTGATTATCTTCTCTTCGCCGTCCCCAACTCTCCCGACCATGCCTATTTCGATCCCGCGTTCGTAGATCGGAACACGCTCAACAGCGAAAGCGTCGCAGTCAATCCCGGCAGCGCTCAGATCGTCGATCTAAAACTCTCCAGTCTGAAGTAGACGCTTCTCCTCGCGATGAGTACGAGGATCGTTCAAAAGGGATTTCCTTCCAGTGCCCTCGTTGCCTCCATCAGTGGACTAAGACGCAGTGCCTCTCGCGCAGCCGCTGATCGCCGCATTCGGACTGGTGTGGAAAGTGATTCAAATGAAGGGAGGCGGGGCGACGTTTCGCGTGTCAAAACAGGAAAGTGTCCCGTCTACGCCACGAGGAGTTCTTTGCCTTTGCCGAGGCGTCGTGCGGGAGCGAAGGACTTAGGCCAAACGCGGTGCCGCAGCGTAGCAGGCATGGCGCCTAACACTCCTCGGTCCTTCGCTGACGCGATCCACACTCAATTCAGCAGTCAGGTTGGCTAGGGTAGCCCGTATCGGGCTATGCTACTGTGATCGCGCTTTTGCCGGGGGATTCCGTGACGTTCATGAATGCGCCCATTGTGAAGACACAGATGCTTATCCGCAAGCCCGCCGAAGAAGTGTTCGAGGCATTTGTGAACCCCGCCATCACAACGAAGTTTTGGTTCACAAGGAGCACGGGGAAATTAGAAGCGGGTCACCAAGTTCGCTGGGAGTGGGAAATGTATGGTGTGTCCACACAAGTACGCGTGAAAGCGATTGAACGTCCTAGCCGAATACTGATTGAGTGGAATGATCCTCCTTTACCCGTCGAGTGGCTGTTCACTTCTCGCCCGGATGGCACAACGCTGGTGAGCATCTCCAACCGGGGTTTTGGCGGAAGCGACGATGAAGTGCTCAAGCAAGCCATCGATTCGATGGGCGGATTCTCGTTTCTTCTGGCGGGAGTGAAGGCGCTGTTAGAGTATAACGTCGCCCTCAACCTTGTAGGGGATCACGATCCTGACGCCCATAAAGCGGAAGGCGAGGAGCATGGGCGAGGTCGCTAATCGGTAGAGGGCAGTTGCTCACCCGTTCGTATTGTCCCGGAGACCAACGGCGATTTGCTTCCTGCCTGTCTTGAAAAGGTTGCTGTTCCTGCCGATAATCGCATTCGCTGATGCCTAGGGCCACGATTGACCTCGAGACGGTACGGAAGATCGGCTTTGGCGTTGTCCGGCGTTGGAGGAAAGCACCGCTTATGGCTCACCCGCGCTCAAAGTTCACGGGAAGCTAATTGCGTGCGTGCCTGCTCATCGTTCGGCTGAACCCGTAAGGTGAATTCCGAAGATCTTCGTGTAAAGGGTTTGGACGGTGAGTAAACAGGGTCTACTCCGCAGAGGCCACACTGCGATTCGCTCACTCACAGCAGCCGAGCGTGGACGTGGTCACGTGCGACTCTCGCCACAAAGCCGCCGCCTTGGAACCGAGGTTTCCGGCTTTCTCGGCTTCGCTATGCTTCGGCTATTGGAAGTAAAACTCGACTAGCGAGACGGCTGGTGGATTTTGAATACGATCCCAAGCGTAACTCTCCCTTCGCGAGATAGTCCGGGTATGAACAAATTGCAAGCGCGGCACATCATTTGCGAGCGCTCGATCTATTGACCCAATCATGCCGCACTTACCTTGGCAGAGCGCAGGCACGCCGCAACCTCACCAATAACCTGCTCATAGTCAGCGGCAACGGCACGCTCTATATGTACACGGCTCCCCTTTACGCCTGCCTCTTCCGCTAACCGCTTGAACTCAATCTGAAGGAAATTTTCCAACTGCTTCGGCGTCAAGACGGCAATTGGGATGGTAGTGGTCTTGCCCGTCGCGATCTCGATCTTCACGGAGTACGGGGATTCAGACTGTTGCGTTTTTGGAGCCATTCGATACTCCTCGGTGCAGCGAAAAATCGGCGGGAAGAACCGCGCGCCCCGAGCCGGTGTTAGCGCCGGTTTAAAACGGAGCCATTCCCGCCGGTCTAGTATGAGCCATCTGGCTCTCGAACCGAATCTGTGCACACTTCCACGCGGGCTGCTAATCTGCAAGTTCAGCACGCCAGGGTCGCGAGTTTCTTTCCTGCGAAAGCAACCATCAGTTCACCGGTGTTCTCCCGCGCCGTCCGTTCCAGCAGGAACTACGGATCGTGGGTGTGTTGGTAATCCATCCTGGACCGCCTCTGATGACCGAGTACCGCGTCCTCGCACCGTGACTCTGCCAACGCGCAGGAGCATGGCCTGGCGTAGCTTGGAAGGCAGTTTGCGATGTCATGCCGTGTGCGTGAGCTGATCGTTGAGATGGACCGCGCAGAACGAACGCCAACACGAACTCATGATTCCATCCGCGAGAGCACAATGTTTGGCGCTGAACCTGAACATTGCGACAAGACAGCGAACGCTACTAAGTCATATATGCGAATGATCGGCGGCGCGCAATACGAAAAGCGAAACGCTCGCGCGAATGGCTGTGGAAAAGACGCTCCGTGGAAAAGTCCAAAGAGCGGACTTTCCCACTGCACTTGGAAATCCCGGAAAACGCGGTCGCGGTAGGGATGCGGATTACTCCGCACCCCCCGCGCGGATCCGGACTTGAGGAATTGCCTCATCCGGCTCTTGCCTTAGGTCATGACGCGCTCGCGGCATGAGGGATAAGAATGGCAGATTTGGGCCGGGGGTAACCAGCGCTGGAGCAAGCGCCGCATACGGTTCCATGACATCGTGGCTTTGTGGCTCCGGCGGCACAGGACCGAGTGCCAGGACCGTTCCACTTGCCAGCGAAAGTTCCGCAGTGCGGCATTGTTGGTGGGCACCCCGTAATATTGAAAGTGACCACGCACGACTGCTCTCAGCCACTGCCCCACTTCGTCCGGGGGATCATGCATGCGCCGCCGAAGTTCCGTGCGGATCTCCTTCAGCTTTGCTTGCATGCGCTTTCGGATCGTCTGCCGGAGCACCGTGAACCGTCCCTTCCGTGTCTTCCCGCAGATATGCGTGAAACCCAGATAGTTGAACGTCTCCGGCTTCCCTTCGCCCCGCTTCTGCCGCTGTTGTGCCGCGAATCGGCCGAACTCCAGCAGCCGCGTTTTCTCCGGGTGTAGTTCTAGATCGAACTTCTTCATGCGTTCTTTTAGTTCGTTCCAGTATCGCTCCGCTTCCGCCTTCTTCTGAAAACCAAGCACCGCGTCGTCAGCGAACCGCACCACGAGCATGTCCCCGCGTGCGATCTTCCGCAGCCAAGCCTTGGTCCACATGTCGAAGAGGTAGTGAAGGTAGACGTTAGCCAGAAGTGGAGATGCACTCCCACCCTGGGGCGTCCCCGCCTCACTCACCGTCAGCTTCCCCTGTTCCAGCACGCCCGCTCTCAGCCATTTCTGGATAAGTCGTACGACGCGCCGGTCCCCAATCCGGTGCTCCACGAACTTCACCAGCCACTTTTGCGACAGCGAGTCGAAAAAGTTTCTGATGTCGAGGTCGAGCACCCAGTTCACCTTCTTCCTATGTATTCCCAGATAGAGCTGGTCCAGCGCGTTATGCTGGCTTCGCCCCGGACGGAATCCATACGAGAAATCCGCAAAGTCCTCCTCGTAGATCGCATTTAGCACCTCCACTACGGCCCGTTGGACCAACTTGTCCTCCAGCGCCGTCACTCCGAGCGGTCGCTGCCGCCCGTCGCTCTTGAGTATGTACGTCCTACGCACTGGCTTTGCCCGATACGCTCCCCTCTGCAGCCTGGCGGAGAGGGCCTGGAGGTTCTGCTCGAGGTCCTCTAAGTAGTGCTGCCACGTCTCGCCGTCCACGCCAGGAGCAGCTTCTTTCTTCAGTTGGAAGAAGGCCCACTCCAGCGTTTTCAGGTCATAGACGTAGTGGAACAGCGCGGTGAATCTGGTGTCCTGATCCTTTCGTGCTACCGCCCGTACCCGCTCCAACGCACTGCGCACGTCTACCCGGCACTGAGTCCGGAACGCGTTTTGCTGTCGCAGGTTCCCCTCGACCAAGCCCCTTTCCTCCATCCCCTCCGCCGCCGACGTTCCGGCCTTGTTCGAGGACTTCTCCGGTAGTATGGGCTTGTCCGACTTCCCGTGTTCGTTCATCATCAGCTTCTGTCCTCAGACTTCCCGATGCGGCCCGGTCACAGCTCCCGGGCGAACGCGGGATCTCCCGGTTCCCGTGCATAGCGCGTCCATACGTGCCAGGGTCTTCGACCTCGCGGGACCCCGCAGCACCTCGCGTTTAGCGGTGCTGCAGCTGTTGCCTTCCGCCTAAATCCAGAGCGTCAGCGTCCCGAAGTTTCAAGTGATTTCGCGGCTCAATAGCCCGGCCCGTACTTTCTCCTGTCAACGCTTCAGCCAGTCCCTCGCGGGGCTCGCCGCATGACTCGGAGCCAGTGTGGTTCGCTAAACCTTCACTGTGTGACTCTTTCATTCACCACGCTTTGCCGGTCTCCCGGCGCTTTCGGATTCCCACTTTTCACACAGCTTCGACTGCTGCTGGATTCTGTTTGCTGGTTGGACTCACTGGCTCCGACCCAAACCGGCGGAATTGGCTCCCTTTTTCACCAGCGTCGACAAGCCGGGACGAAAGTGGCGGAAAAGAGCTTGCCATGGACAGCAAAGAAGGCAGCCAAGCTAAGAGCGGCAGGCGCGGAGGTCGG
>JASHRE010000603.1 GCA_030037515.1 Candidatus Sulfotelmatobacter sp. | reverse complement strand
CATCGCTCCAGATGCTCGGCACCGCCGGCGATTTGCGGATCTCCCGGTCGGCAGTGCTTAAGAGAATATCTTCTAGTCCCGCATTGCAACGTTCGAGGCCTCGTTTCCGCACCCCCCTGCCGAGTCAAGCCCTGGGTTGTGCTCACCGATAGAGCGAAACAAAAAGATTGCGCGCTCCCCTTTCGAAGAGCCGCCTTAAGACTACGCCCGATATCGTTCGCGCATGAACTCCGCCATCCCCGCATAGGCTTTCGTCAGCGTCTGCTCATCGGGCAGGAAGACGATGCGGAAGTGCTGTGTGCCCGGCTTCTGTCCGAAGCCGGAGCCGTGCACCACCATGACGTGCTTTTGGCGAATTAGCTCTCTCACGAAGAGTTCATCGCTTTCGGGGATGTCGATTCGCGGAAAGGCATAAAACGCGCCTCGCGGCGCAACGCAACTCAGGCGCGACGTCGATTCGCACCATTTCTGCGTGAGATCGCGCCGGGAGCGCAACTTACGGCGGACTTCGAGCAGATGATTCTGCGGACCTTCGAGCGCCGCTTTGATCGCGAACTGCTCGGGATGGTTCGCGCACAGTCTCGCCCGCAGCAGCCGATGCACGCCTTCGGCGTAGCTTTTCACCGCGGCCGCATCACCGGAGATGATGCCCCATCCGATGCGCCATCCGGGGACGAGGTAGTTCTTTGACATACCACCGAAGGTCACGCAAGGCACGTCGGGCGCGACGGAAGCGAAGGCAATATGCGGAGTCTCATTTCCTTGACAATCGCAATCGAGGATCAGCTTGTCGTAAATTTCGTCCGAGAAGACGATCAAATTATGCCGCCGTGCCAAATCTGCGATCTGCTCCAGCATCTTGCGCGTGCACAGTGATCCGGTCGGATTATTGGGGTTGATCAGCACGATACCGCGAGTGCGCGGCGTCAGCTTGCGCTCGATGTCCGCGAGTTCCGGCTGCCAGCCGTCGTCTTCGTTCAGGTCGTATGTGTTGAGGCGAATCCCCAGCTTGCACAACACCGCCGAGTAGAGCGGATAATCCGGGCTGGGCGTAAGCACGTCTTCGCCGGTGTCCACCAGAGCGGACAAGCAAAGATCGACAGTCTCGCTCACTCCCGAAGTCACAAAAACATCGCGCACGGTGGTGATTTCCTTGCGCGCCGCTTCGCCGCGAATAGCCGCGAGCGCCTCGGGCACTCCGTCAGAGGGTGCGTATCCGTTCTTGCCGTCGCGCATCGCTTTGTGGACGGCTTCGATGATGTGCGGCGGAGTCTGGAAATCGAAATTCAGGGGATCGCCGACGTTCAGGGGCAGAACCGTGTGTCCTTGCCGGATGACCTCGTCGGCAACACAAGCCAGATCTCGAATGGCGTAACGAACGTGCTGGAGGCGGGTAGCAGCGGCAATTTCACGGGTCTGGGTGAGCGGCATACACAAGGATTCTACGCGCGCGCCAGCCACCCGCAGCACAGAAATCCCGCAGAATCGGCCTCCAATAAAAGCCAAAGCTCAGTGAGGGCTGAAGCTGATGCGAATTTCTTCAACCGTTTGCGCCGGCCCCGCAGCAAACCTCCATTTCATAACCGCCTGTTGAGCTTTTTCGGCGAGAATCGGATTGCCCCCGCGGATTTCCGCCTGCGTGACCATTCCACCAGGCGAGACAGTAACGCTGAGGCGCACCAAGCCGCCGATCTGGGCCATGCGCAACGTGTCAGGATATTCGGGGTTCACCCGCGAGAGAATTTTTCGGTGATTGGAATCTTGTCCGTGAACCGATGCCCGGAATCCGACGGCAATCAAGACAAACAGGAAAATGCACTGGGTCGCGACCACAACCCTTGTTCGTGCCAGTAAAACACAGGACCACTTTGCTTGCATGAAATGACCTTGACGTGACCCGAATCACATTGTGAAAAGGTAAGAAAACCGTCATGGGTCAGCAAGTTACTGACGTACTCGCCGGCTGGAGCTGGCGCGGGGCATCGACGCGGAACCCCAGCCTGGCCGGAATGACGAGTTTGTTGAGCTTGCGACGCACGCGAGCTTTTTTCTCATAATTCTTTACGATCCCCGGGCGAAACAGCGGCTTCTGCCACTAAGATTGATCGACGACGTAATTTCCATCCGAGCCTGGCATCTTCCGCAGTTCAAGCAATGAGTTGTGCATGCCGCTCACATGCAAGGAGAACACAAATGTGCGTGTCGCGTTTCAGGTCGTTACTTTGGATTGCCGTGCTTTCCGCGATCGTGTTGACAGCGGCTGCTCCAGGACTGCGCGCCCAGCAGAGCGGTACGGCGCCTTCACCAGCCGCGACGGCGCCGACCGCGCCAGAACCGGCTCAGCCGGCGCAATGGCAACAGGTTTATATGAAGGACTACGCGAACTCGCGGCCATCGTTCCCGCGAATATGGAAGCCGTATGAGTCGCTGGAGGTTCCCGAACCGAATCTCGTCAACACCGGCCGGATCGACTCTCTCATGCACGACGGAAAAATCTATTTATCGATCGGCAACGCCGTGGCGCTCACGCTGGAGAACAATCTGGACCTCTACATTGCACGTTACAACCTGAACATCGCGGATACGGACTATCTGCGCGCAAAATCGGGAGCGAATATTCTTGGGGTGAACGCCGGTGTGGTGCAGAACACGCCCGGCGGAGGTGTGGGAGGCCTGGGTGGCACGGTGGGCTCGGGAACTGGAGGAACCACCGTCGCTCCCAGCGGAGTCGCAACGGGCACGAATGGACTGGTCACGTCTACACTAGGTATCGGATCGACCATCAATAGTTTTGATCCCGTTTTCACCAGCACGCTGCAAGTCGATAAAAACAATACCATCTCGACCAGCCCCTTCAGCGCCCCGCCCATCGTGGCCCAGAACACCTACACGACCGACTTCGCCTACACGCAAGGGTTCCACTGGGGATCGGCCTTAACCGTGGGATTCAACAACACTCACGCCACGACCAACAGCCTGACGAACCTGCTGACTCCACAGCTCAGTTCCAACTTCCAGGTACGTTACACGCAGAATCTTCTGCAGGGCCTGGGATTTAATGCGAATACGCGCTTCATTCTCATTGCAAAAAATAATCGCGAGATCACTGACGTTGCGTTCCGTCTACAGGTGATCACGACGGTGGATCAGATCGAAGATATGTATTGGGATCTGGTCTATGCCTACGAGAACGTGCGCGTGCAGCAGGAATCGCTGACCTATGCCCAGAAAGCGTTGGAGGACGCGAAACGCCAGGCGCAAGTGGGAACCGTGCCTCCCATTCAGGTGGTGAGCGCGCAGAGCACCGTGTCGACCGACCAGCAGAACCTGATTCTGGCCCAGAACAACCTGCAGCTGGAGCAATTACTGATGAAGAACGCGATCAGCCGGAGCATTGAAGATCCTGTGCTCGCGGAAGCCGATGTCATCCCAACCTCAACGATGAGACTGCCGCAACAGGAACCGGTGATCCCTATCCAGGACATGATTGACGATGCCTTGCGTCACCGTGCGGAACTGGTCGAGTCACGCATCGATCTCAATTCGCGCCAGCTCAGCGCCAAGGCAGTGCGCAATGCTCTGCTGCCGACGCTGCAGGCTTTTGCCTATTACGGCGGTTCGGGTGTCGGAGGAGACATAAACCCTTCGTGCGCCTTCAGCGGTGTTGCTTGTAAGAATATCGGCACCGTACCGCCGGCGTTTCTGGGCGGGAAGACTGCCGTGAGTTACGGCGGAACGCTCAACCAGCTTGTGAATTCCACCGCTTCCGACAAAGGCGTCGGACTCACCCTAAACGTTCCTCTGCGTAATCGTGAGGCGCAGGCCGATCAGGTACGCGCGGAACTGGAACTGCGCCAGGCTGAAGTTCGGCTGCATCAACTCGAGAACCAGGTGCGGGTCGAAGTCCGCAATGCGCAGTTCGATGTGAAACAAAATCGCGCTGCGGTCGAGGCGGCGCAGTCGGCCGTCGATCTCGCCCGTCAGACCTTTGATGCCGATCAGCAGAAATTGAAAGTCGGACTCACCACTTCGACGGTCATTCTGCAGGATGCCGCAACCTTGACCACGGCTGAGTCCAATCTGGTTTCTGCCAAAGCCGGGTATGAGAAATCGCGCGTCGAATTGGAGCGCGCCACCGGGCTGCTGCTCGAAGACAACGGCATCAACATTGATGACGCGACGCGGGCGCAGGTGACGCATCTTCCCAGTGTGCCCTACGTTACACCTCGGGTCGATGTGCAGCCAGACCAACAACCGCCTTCGCGGCAGCCGGGGACCAACTCGCCGCAGGGAGGCCAACTGTAATCGCTTGGGGCTCGACGGAGGTGGCTCAATCCGCCGGCGCCGAACCAATACTGATTCGGCCCCGACAAAATACCTCTGCGATCGGCCCTGAAGTACAACTTTCTGCGGATGAGATCGATCCGGGCTGAAGCTAGCCCTTGGGAATACAAGCGTCTGGAGGAAAGCCTCAAGTAAAATCCGGGACATCGATTCGGATCTGCTCGGTGATTCTTGCCATGGCGACCTCAGCGTTCGGGGGGGCGCGGGATGCGCAGAGCACCAAGCCGGACACAAAAAACGGCAGCCAGAGCACAAAGAAAGCCGCCCAAAACTCTGGCCACGCAGTGGAGAAAGATAAAGACCGACAACGCAGCCAAGAACGCAACGAAATTTAATAAGCGCGCACCAAAACCAAACAGGCGCAGACAGCTTGGAGAAAAAGACTCCGCCGCCCAAAATGATCGATCGAAACAGATAACAGCGTCGAGTTGAACGTTCCTTTCGCGCTCCGCCCTCTTTTTGCCTGATACACTATCGCTTTGATGGCGACTCCCTCGCGGCCCGCTCTGCCCAAGTCTTTTCTATGGCTCCTGCCGCTTTCGTTTGTGTTGCAACTTGCCTCCATCGGAATTTTGCACCAATACCGAACCCGTCCCGGCGACGATAATTTCGGCTTTGGCTTCGAGATGGGACGCATCGGCCGCTCCGTCGCGCAAGGCCATGGATTCAGCAGTCCGTATGACGGCGAGACCGGGCCTTCCGCGTGGGAACCGCCGCTCTATCCCTATTTAATCGGCGGCGTATTCAAAATTTTTGGAGTTTATACCTACGCGTCGGCCTGGGTGTTGCTCGGCATCAATTGTGTTTTCGCCACGCTGACCTGCATTCCCATTTACTGGATCGCCCACTGCACGTTCGGCAAGAGCGTCGCGGTGTGGTCTGCATGGATCTGGGCCTTGTGTCCCTACGTCTGGTATTGGGGCATTCACTGGGTTTGGGACACGACATTCACTCCCTTCATTTTGGCCTGC
>JASHRE010000602.1 GCA_030037515.1 Candidatus Sulfotelmatobacter sp. | reverse complement strand
CTGCGAATCTTGCCAAAAAAATCTGGAACCCAGGAAACATCGACGGGAAAGGAAAGCAGCGTGCTCGTTTGGCCTGTATTGGCTTGCGTCGAGTTGGTCACATTGTTAGAAGTTCTCTGCCGCGACCAGGACGGAGTGGTGGTCACCGTCGGCCAATACTGCGCGTGCGCCTCGCGAATGATCGCCCGCGCTTCCATCAGGTTTTCAAAGTATTCTTTTATATTCTGGTTGTTGACGTTGAGCTGCTCTTCGAGCGCGTTCAGTTCCGGATCATTGAAGATCTCCCACCACTTCCCGGGCAGCATGGAATCCTGAGGACTCGCAACTTTCCAGCCTTCCGTGTCCTGGAAGTTGACAGTTGATTCTTTATAGTTCGGGGCGGTCGTTGTTGGACCTTTTGGCGGATGGTACTTGGGACCCAACAAACACGCCGACAGCCCACACAGCGCGATTGCCGCGCCCACCCCCGTCGCGTGACGGTAAAACTTCATTTTTTTCCACGAGCCTCTCATATGTTTTCTGCTGTGGGCGCGGCGGCCGGAGGTTCCCGCTTCCCACTCAACCGCAGCCGGAGACGATCCAGTTCGAGATAGACGACCGGCGTCGTGTAGAGCGTGATCAACTGGCTCAACAGCAATCCGCCAACAATTGTGATTCCCAGCGGCCTGCGCAACTCGGCTCCCATGCCGGTTCCGAGCGCCAGCGGCAGCGCGCCGAACAAGGCGGCCATCGTCGTCATCAGGATGGGCCGGAAGCGCAGCATGCAGGCCTCGAAAATCGAATCGTGCGTATTCTTGCCTTGCTCGCGCTCGGCCATGAGCGCGAAATCAATCATCATAATGGCATTCTTTTTGACGATGCCAATCAGCAGCACGATGCCGATGATCGATATCACGTTGAGATCCATGTGGAAGATCATGAGCGCAAGCATCGCGCCCACGCTGGCCGAGGGCAGCGTCGAAATGATGGTCAGCGGATGCACGAAGCTCTCATACAAAATTCCCAGCACGATGTAGACCGCGAGCAGGGCCGTCGTCACCAGGATTGGCTCGCTCGAAAGCGACTGCTCGTACGCCTGCAGCGTGCCCGCGAAAAATCCGTGGATGGTTGAGGGCGTTCCCAAACGCTCCTCCAATCGCTGAATCTCCATTGTGGCCTGGCTCAAAGAAACGTTGGGAGCAAGGTTAAAAGAAACCGTCACCGAGGGAAACAAGCCCGTGTGATTCACCTGTAAGGCTGTGGTGCTGGTCTGCGGCGGAGCCAGAGCAGTAATCGGCGTCATTGCCGTTGCGTTATTCAAAAGCGTGTTGCTCTTGACGTAGAGGTAATTCAGGCCCTGCGGCGACTGCCAATACTTGGGCGCGACTTCGAGCACGACATAATACTGGTTCATCGGCATGTAAATGACCGAAACTTCGGATTGACCGAACGCCGAATACAGCGTGCTGGTCAGACTCTGCGCGGTTTGGCCCAGACGCGCGGCTTTCGTCCGGTCGTACGTCAGTAGTGCCTGCAAACCGCCGTTCTGCTGATCGCTGTTCACATCCTGCAGGCCGGCAAGCTTTTTCATGTTGGCCAGCAGCAGTGGTCCCCAATGAACAAGATCGGCGATGTTATCGGACTGGATGGTGTATTGATACAGCGCATTGCTGGAGCGCCCGCCGATGCGGAGATCCTGCACCGCCTGCAGAAACGCAGAAGCGACCGGCAACCGGTTCAACTTCGGCCGCAATCGATTGATGACTGCAGCGGCGCCGATTTTGCGCTCATCCAGCGGCTTGAGCGCAATAAAGATAAATCCGGCGTTACTTGCGCCGTTGCCCCCGGTGTAGGCATTCACGTTTTCGACCGCAGGATCGGCCTTGATGACTTTGACCAACTCGAGCATCGAGTAATTCATGAACGGAAACGAGGCATCCTGCGGACCTTGCACGCCCCCGACCAGTACGCCTGTGTCTTCCTGCGGGAAAAAGCCCTTGGGAATGCGGACGATGAGATAAAAATTCAGCGCGATGGTCAGCACCAGAATCAGGATCGTGAGCGCCGGATTCTCCAGCACCCACTTCAGCGACTCGCGATAGATCCCCAGCATCCCGTTGAAGAATTTCTCGCTCCAACGATAGAGGCGGCCATGCTCGCGTTCTCCCTCGGGCTTCAGGAAATGGCCGCACATGGTGGGCGTTGTCGTCAATGAGATCACCATCGAAACCAGAATCGCAGTCGCCAGCGTCACGGCGAATTCGCGAAACAGGCGCCCCACGATTCCGGCCATCATCAGAATCGGAATGAATACCGCGACCAGCGAAACGCTGATCGAAAGGACGGTGAAGCCGATTTCGCGCGCGCCCTTCAACGCCGCCTCCATCGGCGTCATGCCCTGCTCGAGGAAACGAGAGATGTTTTCCATGACCACGATGGCGTCGTCGATGACGAACCCGGTCGAGATCGTGAGCGCCATCAACGAAAGATTGTCGAGGCTGAATCCCACCAGATACATCACGGCGAAGGTGCCGATCAGCGAGACGGGAACGGCAACGCTGGGGACAATGGTTGCGCGCGCGTTGCGCAAAAAGAAGAAGACAACCAACACGACAAGAATTACCGAAATGACCAGCGTGCGTTCGACATCGTCGACTGAGGCGCGAATCGTCGTCGTTCGGTCGAGAACGATGTTGGTGTGGATTCCCCTCGGCAGAATCGCCTCCAGAAATGGCATTTGCTGCCGAATGCGATCGACCGTCGCAATAATATTGGCGCCGGGCTGCCGATAGATGATGATCGTGATCGATGGCACCCCGTTGTAGTAGCCGGCCGTGCGGACGTTTTGCGTCGAGTTGATCACATCGGCCACATCCGATAAATGCACGGCCGCACCGTTGTTGTAGCCGATCACCAGGGGCTTGTACTGCTCGGCATCGGTGATCTGATCGTTCGTAATGATGTCGGCCGTCTGCGCGCTGTTCGAGAATCGTCCCCGCGCCAGGTCGGAGTTCTGCAAGCTTAGAACCGATTGAATATCGGACAGAGTGAGGCCACGGCTTTGCAGTTTCACCGGATCCACTTCAACCCGAACTGAAGGCAGCGCTCCACCGCCCACAAAAACCTGCCCCACTCCCTCAATCTGCGAAAGCTTCTGCGACATGACCGTGGAAGCTTCGTCGTAAAGCTTCGAAACGTCGTACTTATCAGAGGTCAGGCTGACCACCATGATCGGGGAGTCCGCCGGATTGACCTTGCGATAAGTGGGATTCGCGGGGAGATTGGTCGGCAGGTAAGTACGCGCCGCGTTGATTGCGGCCTGCACGTCGCGCGCGGCGCCATCGATATTTCGCGACAGATCGAACTGCAAGGTAACCGATGTGCTGCCCAGCGAACTGGAAGACGTCATTTCGGTGATGCCGGCGATATGGCCCAGTTGTCGCTCCAGGGGCGTGGCCACCGACGACGCCATAATTTCCGCGCTCGCTCCCGGCAGACTGGCGGAGACTGAGATCGTCGGAAAGTCGACTTGCGGCAGGGGGGAGACAGGCAATTCTGTGTAGCCAACCGCTCCGGCGATCGCGACCGCAATCGTCAGCAGCGTTGTGGCCACCGGACGCCGGATGAATGGCTCGGAAATGTTCATGCATTCTCCGGATGGGCGCCGCCATCGCCGGCTTCCGCCCTTGCCTGAGGTCTGCGTCTGCTGAAGCGCCCGGCCAGCCGATCGAAAAAGATGTAAATCACCGGGGTGGTGTACAGCGTGAGAACCTGGCTGACAAGAAGACCGCCTATCATCGAGATGCCCAACGGACGCCGCAATTCCGAACCGTATCCCGTACCCAGCGCGAGCGGAATCCCGCCCAGCAGCGCCGCCATGGTGGTCATCATGATCGGACGGAAACGCAACAGGCTGGCTTCATAAATCGCGTCAGCCGGATTTTTCCCATGCACGCGCTCCGCTTCGAGTGCAAAGTCGACGATCATAATGCCGTTTTTCTTCACAATTCCGATGAGAAGGATGATGCCGATAATCGCCACCACCGTCAGGTCCTGACGGAAGAGAATTAGTGCCAGCAGGGCCCCCACTCCCGCCGAGGGCAGCGTGGACAAAATCGTGACCGGATGGATGAAGCTCTCGTACAAAACTCCAAGGACGATGTAGACCGTGACCAGCGCCGCCAAAATCAGAATCGGTTCATTCGAAAGCGATCGCTTGAACGAAGCCGCTGTGCCCTGAAAGTCGGCCTGCAGGCTGGTCGGAAAATCGATCTTTTTGGCCACTCCGC
>JASHRE010000601.1 GCA_030037515.1 Candidatus Sulfotelmatobacter sp. | reverse complement strand
CACAAGAACCTTCTTGCCCGCTCGGGCGAGATAGGCAGAATTGACCAGGCCATTGTGCCCACCGCCGATCACGATGACGTCGTATTTGTTGGCCATGGCTTTTTAGCCTTCTAGCTTGCAGAGAAAAGTTTGCGAAACGCGACGATACGGAAAGGAATCAGCGAGAACGGATCAGAGTCCGCTCGGCAGGACACTCCATTGAATCATTCGCCGCATGATGGTGACCCATTGTAGCGCAGATTGAGCAGGAAGCAGACGCTACCCCGTCGCGTCATCCCCGCCGGCCCGGGCTACGAGAGACTTGCAACGGAGAGTGCGCCGCGAAAACCCGCGGAGAACGTCAAGCCAGCAGATTTGCTCAGCCCGACTTGGGTAACTTCTCGGCGGACTCGGCGTTTGGGGCTTTTTTCTACCAACCCCATCCGCCGTGTGGCTGATAAAAGCGGCGCGCTTCGAGATGACACCTCATTACCAATGAACACGCCGCCCCCAGTCATCGCGTTGCTCCCCCCACTCCGCCCTGCATATAATCGCTCTCGATTTCTTCTTTGCCTCCAGGTCCCCCTGGTGCAGAGACTGAAAACGAGGCCTCCTTGCCCATCGGAACCGCATTTCACGAACGCACATTTCCTCTTTGCCATAGCCTGAATTACCGCGAATGGTCGGGATACTATACGGTCAGCGCCTACGAAGTGCATCACGAGCACGAGTACAACGCCATTCGCAACGCGTGCGCGCTGATCGATGTCTCACCGCTCTACAAATACTGGATCACCGGCAAAGACGCGACGCGCCTAGTCAACCGCGTCATCACGCGCGACATCAACAAGGTCAAGCCCGGCCAAGTGATTTACTGCTGTTGGTGCGATGAAGAAGGCAGAGTTATCGACGATGGGACGATCTCACGTCTGGATGAAAACGTCTACCGCTGGACCGCGGCCGATCCCAGCCTCCGCTGGTTCCGGCAAAACGGTCTCAACATGGACGCGCAGGTCGAAGACATTTCCGAGAAAGTCGCAGCCTTGGCTCTGCAGGGTCCCACTTCCGCGAAGCTGCTGAAATCGGTCGCCGAAGCCGACATCGCCGCTCTGAAATATTTCCGCGTCACGAGCGGAAAGATTGCCGGCGTTCCCGTCGACATTTCGCGCACGGGATACACCGGCGATCTCGGATACGAAATCTGGATGCCGTGGAACGCAGCCGTCAAAGTTTGGGACGCGCTCAGCGACAAAGGCAAGCAGTTCGATCTGCACGCCACGGGCATGCTGGCTTTGGACGTTGCCCGTGTGGAAGCGGGACTGCTGCTGATTGAGGTCGATTACATCAGCTCGAAGAAGGCGCTGATTCCATCTCAGAAATTCTCCCCCTATGAACTCGGCTTTGGACGCATGGTACATCTGGAGAAAGAGAATTTCATCGGCAAGCGTGCGCTCGAACGAGATGCGAAAAACGGCGTACCACGCCAGCTTGTGGGATTGGAAGTCGATTGGTCCGATGTCGAGCGGCTTTATGAACGCTACGAACTGACTCCCGCGGCACCGGCGCAAGCTTCGCGCGTGGCCGTTCCTGTTTATTCTGGCGAGCGGCAGGTTGGCAAGGCTACGACCACGACTTGGTCCCCAACGCTGAAGAAAATGATCGCGCTAGCCAGCATCCAAACCGAATATTCTAAGCCCGGGACTTCTTTGCGCATGGAGATCACCATCGAAGCGATCCGGCTGAAGACGAATGTGAAGGTGACAACGCTGCCGTTCTTTAATCCTCCGCGCAAGACCGCCAGCCCGGTGTAGATTTGTCAACCCGGAGACACCGAGGCACGAGAGAAAGACGAAGAGAGGAGGCCTCGCCCGTGCACGATAATTTGCTGATCTGGTATGCAGCATGCAGTTCAAGGTGAGGCGCGAAGCATCATGTTCATACCGAGCACCGCGTCCAAAACCAGCCGGGGGAATTCGCGAAGGCTATCCTCCGAGGGAGTTCAGGGCCGGTTCGAAGACGACGCCTTCGGAAACATCGTCTTCGAAAGCGAAACGACCTCGGTAGAAGAGTCGCTCGTCAATACTGGCGCGACGTGGATTCAGTTCTGAAGTGGACGCCATCTGAGCCGCACAAACGGTGGTGGCAACAGATCCGGAAAAAGAACCGTACGGCGAGTCCCCTCAACGAGACGCCGCTTGCTTCGCTCACCGGCAAAGCTCGGGCTTCCCGTTGCTGCGTTTCCAATACCAGTATCCCGGCACGCCGGTCAGCACAATCGCTGTGCCCCAGAACGCTTCTGTCGGACGCGTGATGATCGTGTTCAGCGTCCATGCCGCGCCGATCAACACATAAATTCCCGGCAGCCACGGATACCCGGTGCATCGGTACGGCCGTGGAATCCCCGGCCGTTTCCAGCGCAGCCAGAAAAATCCGATCACCGTCAGCGTGTACGACAGCACCATGCCATAGATCACATACGTATAGAGTTGATCGTAGCGCCCGCTCAGGGTGAGCGCCGCGGCCCACACGCCCTGGCCAATCAAGCTGAACGCGGGCGTGCGCCACTTAGGGTGAATCTCCGCCATGCGTTTGAAAAACACACCGTCCTGCGCCATGGCCAGATACACGCGCGCACCCGCCAGGGTGCAGGTTGCCGCCGCGCTGAAGCATGCCATGGCGATCATCAGGGAAAGCCATCCCGCGGCCTTCGGCGAGAACAAAACTGCCGCAGCTGCATGGGCAATCGTTTCGTGTGTCGCGATTTCGTTCAGCGGAAGCGCATAGATATAAGTCATGTTCATCGCGACGTAGACGACGCCCACCGCAATCACGCCCAAAACCATGGCGAGCGGCACATTCCTTCGCGGATTCCTCACTTCTCCTGCAACCCACGTGATGTAGACCCACCCGTCGTAGGCCCAGAAGACGGCGATCAGCCCAACGCCCAGCGCTGAAACCAACTGTGTCGGCGAGAGCCCCATCGCCAGTCCAACGCCATGCGACTCGAAGTTCGACCAGTGTCCCTTGCCGATGGCGAATCCAAGCACGACGAATCCCGACATGGCTGCAAATTTCGTCCACGTCGAAACATTTTGCAGCAGCGCGCCCCAACGAAGTCCGACGACGTTTACATAGGTCAGGATTGCGATGAGCAACAGAGCAAAAACATGCGCGCGCGTGATGGCGAGTCTGGCGATGGCAAAGACGACTCGCTGCTCGGAAACAGCCGGGAAAACATTTCCGCTGTACGCCGCCGCTGCCACGCTGAGCGCGGCAATCGATCCGCCATTGGCGACCGCGAACAGCATCCATCCGTAGAGAAAAGCGACCAGATCGCCATAGGCTTCACGGAGGTAAATGTACTGCCCGCCGGAGTCGGGGAACATCGACGCCAGTTCAGCGAAGGGAAAGCACGCACACAGCGAGATCAGCCCTCCCAGCACCCACACGAGCAGAAACAGCACAGGATGCGGCAGCGGCGCGGCAATATCTTTGGCAGTGAGAAAAATCGACGAACCGATGATGCCGCTCACCAGCAGCAGCACAGAGTCAAGCAGGGTGAGCCCGCGCACCAGCGTTGGCCGGGGTTCGGACGGCGCGTTTTCCCCAGCGGGCAAAACCGGCGCCGGTTCCATTATCCGATTCCGAGTTCGTCGGCCGATTCGAGCGGCGTTCCGCAGGTTCGGCAGATCACCGCCGAGCAGTCGCCGCAGGTCAGCGGATCGGTAACTTCTTTGGCGCAGTTCGGGCAGTAGAGCGGTCCCGGCCCGGGCTTGGGCGGATTCTGGGGAGCCGTTGCCATAAAAAACAGAACTGTAGCACAGATCGCGAGTTGCCACCCATTTCCTTGGGCGCCTTGGTGGGCTTCGTGGTTATAGAATCTAAACCACACAAGGACGCGAAGACGAAGGATTTCCGTGCCCGATAAGCCTCAATCCGCTGACGACAAGCTGCGGCAGGAATTCAACCGTTGGGCCGCGGCCGGTGAGGGCCCGAAGATGGAGCAGCACCATCTCGACATCACCGAAAAGACGATTCGGCTGATGAATCTCCGCCCTGGCGAGCGCGTGCTCGATCTCGGCTCCGGCTCGGGATGGGCTACACGTCTCCTGGCCCGTCTGGTCGGCGATGGCCCGGAGGGATTCGGTCAAGTCGTTGGCCTCGACATTTCCGACGAAATGGTGCGCCAGGCGCGGGAAGCGTCTAAGGATTTCGAGAACATTCTTTACGTCTGGGGATCGGCTCAGCAGATTCCCTGGGAAGAGAATTTCTTCGACAAAGTGTTGTCTGTGGAATCGTTTTATTACTACGCCGATCAGGATCGAGCTCTGATGGAGTTGTTTCGCGTGATGGCACCGCGCGGACGCTTATTCATCCTGATCAATCTATACAAAGACAATCCCTATTCGCTGCAGTGGGTCGACAAGCTGAAAGTTCCGGTGCACGTGCGTTCGGCGGAAGAATACGTCGAACTGCTCAAAAAGCACGCCTTCGAAAACGTGGCCGCGCGCCGCATCCCTGACGACACGCCCACTCCCGACGACCACCCGACCAAGTCGTTCCACAGCCTCGACGATTTGCGTGCTTTCAAGCGCGAAGGCGCGCTGTTGCTGATGGCCTCAAAGCCCGACCTGCGCACGCCTGCGCCCGGCTACACGATCTACTAGATCGAATCATCTTCGTCGCCTTTGCCACGGTCCCGGACCGGGCTCATGGCGCGGCCATCTTGTGCATGATGAATCGAGATCCTTCCGTTCACATCCGAAAGATGAATGCGCGCGCCACCGCTGCCGAGTTCGCCATCAAGATTGTGCCCGACCAAGTGATGGCTGACGCGCAGCCCAAAGTCATTGTCGATCCCGCCGGAAACTGTGCTCGCCTCGACGCTCGCATTGGAGTCGGAGGGAATCGTCAGTTCGAGCCCGCCATTGACCGAGCTCAGCTCAATCGAATTTGAAGCGAGCTGATCAAACGATGCTTCCAGACGGCCGTTCACGGTCGACAATTTGGCTTCGCCGCTCAGGTTCCTGGCTTCCAGACGGCCATTCACGCACGACGCGCGAACTTCGGCCGAAGTACCGGTCACGTCGAGCGCGCCATTGACGAGATTAATCTCGTCCAGACGCATGGTTCGCGGGACCCTTAACGTGTATTCGACGGTGGCCGGATTGTTTGGCGATCCCCAATTGAACGTGTGATCGTGGTCGGGATACCTGGTGCGAATCGAAATGTAATCTTTGCCCACATCGATGTCGATGCTGGCGGCATCGAGCTGCTCTTTCGTGTCCGCATACTTCACGGCGTCGAGCTTCACCGTATTTTGGTCCCAGCTCGAAATGTGCACGTCGCCGTTAATGTTGTTGAGTTCGACGTGGCCATCGGGCGCAATGGAATAGGTTTGGT
>JASHRE010000600.1 GCA_030037515.1 Candidatus Sulfotelmatobacter sp. | reverse complement strand
TTACCCATCAGAGATCGGAATCCGACAGGATATTCGCTTCCTTGGACGAAGTTTTTGCGATCGCAGAGCGGGCCCACATTTCGACCACGATTTGGCACCTGAAGGTCGCGTACCAGGAGAATTGGGGCAAAATGTCTGAGGTTCTCAAGCGAATCGAAGACGCCCGGGCGCGCGGCATCGATGTGGCCGCCAGTGTGTATCCGTATACCCGCGCCTCGAACGGTTTGGTCGCATGTTTTCCCAGTTGGGTGACCGAAGGTGGAACGGATCGAATGATCGAACGTCTCAACGATCCTGCCCAGCGTGCCCGCGCCATGAAAGAAATGAACGAATTCAGTGACGCGTGGGAAAACGAATGGCGCGGCTCCGGTGGAGGTCGCGGAGTCACACTCATTCAGGTGATCAATCCCGAGCTGCGGAAATACGAGGGAATGAACTTCGAGGAAATTGGCCGGCAAATGGGCAAGTCGGCTGAGGACGCCGCGATCGATGTCGCCATCGCGGATCACGGCAATAGTCAGGTCGTGATCGCAATTATGCAGGAAGCCGATGTTCGCGCCGCGGTTTCGAATCCCTTGATCACCTACGGTTCGGATTCTCCCGCGCAGGCGGAAGACGGCCCGCTCAGCATGACCAAAGCGCATCCGCGAGCTTTTGGAACCTTTCCGCGGATTCTGGCAGAATATGTCCGCTCCGAGCACAGGATGAGTCTCGAAGAAGCGGTTCGCAAGATGACCTCACAAGCTGCCAGTCGCGTCGGCATTTTGGATCGTGGAATCTTGCGGCCGGGGATGTTTGCTGACGTGGTTGTGTTCGACCCTTCGGCCATTCGAGACACTGCGACCTACGATGCACCCCTGCACTATCCTGTCGGCGTCAAGGACGTGTTCGTGAATGGCAGACCGGTTGTGTTAAACAGCTCAATTACAGCCGAGCGCCCCGGGCGGGCGTTGCGAGGTCCGGGATACAAGTCTCCCTAATTATTCCCGTTCTTTTGAGCTGAGTTTCGACCTACACCATGCACCATAGGGCCCTTACCCGATTGCCGGGAAATGGGTCCCACGTTTAATTTAGTCTCCGGTTTTTTCTCCGCTCGCGTGGGTCATGCCTGTCTGCCGCATTAGGGAGAAATACGGTAGACAGGCAGATTCTTTTGCACCAGAGCAATCCCCCTGATTCGGACTGTTTGACTGTTGTTCCGGGTTTGGTATTGACTGCTCCTTGAACCGTGGCCAAGCACCGCTGCTGTTGCGGCGCGCCGTTGTTTGTGCCTCGGCCGTTCTTTGCGGCATTAATTCGTTCGTATTTCGTTAATTGAATATATGTATGCAATATTGGATGTCTCGCTATACAACAGGAAGCGCAACGATTTGTCGCACGCAATACCTACCCCGCTTTGGAAGGGCCCGTCTGCTGCTTCCTGTACCGCAACACCTGCAACGGTTCCGTTTTCAACCGCCATACCGAGACAGAAGTGTTCTCGCACTAGCCTTTCGTTCAAACCATCCATTTAGCGTCGAATCCAGTTGGCGATCGCTCACGTTTGGTTGCATTGACGGTATCGTGGCACCACCTACTCCACTGGGAACCTAGCAGTTTAGTCACATGTTGAGGCCGGAAGAAATTCTAGAAACAGCGCGCCGCAAGTGGCCGGCTGCGTGACAAGATCAAGATTTCAGGCATTACGGCTGTCGAATGACTCGCCCACAAAATGGATGCAAAGTTATTATCGAGCCTTTCGCCAATCTGTCCAATGACCCAAGCGGAGCTATCCTGCCCGACTGCCGACTGACCGTCGGCAAGCCAGTGCACAGCCACAATAGCTACAGGTCGAAGACTGCGAAGCTGTTCCATTGGCCCGATGAGGCACTTCTATAGCTATGGAGCCCGGCGAGCGTTGGCTTGTTTATTCGCGCGTAAGGACCATGGTTCCCTGGAAATCTCTCTTCGTGTCATTTGACTCTGTGGGACACTGTTCGTATATGGTAATACCATAAGAATGAGTGTGATACGAGGATTCCTTCAGTAACCTGGCGACGAATAATTGTTGTATCAGTGGGATAAAATCATTGTATGGCAGCGCTTGCTGCGGCCCGACCGATAGCTGTATCTGAGAGCCTCTTGCGACGTGAAGCTGTCGAAAACGCAGTTGCGGACCTTCGCCTTGAAGGTCTTGCCCCGAGCTCTGAAGCACTGCTCCTCTTCGAGCGGTACGCCAATGGTGAACTGACCGACCAAGACTTGGTGAATGCTATCCTCGCTCGATGAGCGATCCGTACCTTGATCCTCAATCCGGAATCCTAAGAAACAGATTCGGGCTCAATGATCAGACTTCGCTTGATCGGCCGGGCAGCCCACCACGCACGGCGGCCCAACACAGCGAGCGCCGCGAGTTCTTCTGACCTCTCCTCAATCTGTAACGAATCAGTTTTTTCTTCCCCGCCGGAGTAGTTTTTTCTCAAAGTAAGTTCTGCTTGAAGGAAGGATTTTGTGAGACATCATCCGGTCCGAATGTGAAATTCGGCGCCAGTGGTCCATGGGGATAGGCGTCGACAATCGAGAGACAGAATCGGTTTTTGGAGAGCTCGCGATAGGCGCTCAATTGGTACATATGGTGGGTTCGCGATGATTTTGTCGAAACGCGCGGTTGTCGAGGGCAACCATCGAAAAAAATCGACGCCTCGTACCGTGCGAGCGAAGCTGTCAAACTTTCCGGCTGCACTCTCAAGATCCAGAGCGACGATACGATCCTTCCGAACTTTTCGAGCACGTAATGCCTCAATGAAGGCTCCTGGTCCGACGCACGGATCTAGCCACTCAACATCGCGGCCACAATGGATCGCTGATACCATCGCTTCTGCCAGGGACGGCGGTGTATAGACTTTGCATTCTCTCGGTGGCAGCGGCATTAGGCGTCCCTATTTGTTGATCTCTTTTTCGAGCCCAGCCAACGTTTCCATGATCCCGTCGAACGTCGCTGGCTCGCCAAAAATCATCGGGGCCATATTCTTATAGTCTCGCTGCAGAGCATCGATGCGCTCCTTCGCGGGCGCCACATGAAAACTTCCCGGATGCGCCACGTCGTACCGAGCCCATCCGGAAGGATAGAACGTCTGTTTGTGCTTCACAACCTGCGCAAGCAGCGCCAGATCCGCAAGTGCTTCTGTCTTGATAGGCCCTTTGGCCATCATTGCGACGTCGTAGTAATGGCGCGAGTACCGGTCCGGCAGAGGTTTGTCGGGCGGACGGAAGTATTCCGCATGCAGAATCGTCGCCTTCTCCCAGAAGGTGCGCTTGGCAAGAAGCGCAACAACGGGAACGTCAACCACGGCTACCAGCTTCGGGAATTCTTCGGCGACGAACGAACGAATTGTGAAATTGTCATGTGGTACAAATTCAGCATGAGTTCCCAACTCGAGCACGACCTGCGGAGCAATATAAGGCAGCGACTTCGTGGTTGCTGGCGGATAATGGAACTCAACAGCGTTTGGGTCTCTCTTGCTCACTTCGAGGCTCCA
>JASHRE010000599.1 GCA_030037515.1 Candidatus Sulfotelmatobacter sp. | reverse complement strand
GCCCGCAAGCAACAGCAGCGGACGCTTGGAATTGTTCACCAGCACCAGCCGGTTGACCTCGGCTCCATCGTGGCGAATCGAAGCCACGCCGGGCCGCCGTATCAGTCCTTGCACATTGCCGGCTTCGGTGACGATCACCTCGCCGGAGCGCAAGCCTTCATCGAGCGTAAGAAATTCGCCGGTGGGATAAGTCTTTGCCGCAACCACCGGAAATACGGTCAAGCTGCCGTGACGGATTGGATCGAGCACCTTGTAACTCGATGTGCTTACTTGTTCGCCGGCACGAACCGGCGTCTCATTCAGCATCATCGTTCCTGCAAAAACCGCAAACACCACCACCGCGAGAATTTTCGGACTCCCGACTTTTGAATGGACGACTTTCGGACTCATGACGCGCCCTCCTAGTGCTACACACTCATGCAGACACACGCCCCAGGCTACACGCCGGACGGGCTTTGGCCTTGCGGCGCGAGACCAACGCCAGATCGGAAGCTCGCCCCGCGTTGCCGAGGGAACGGACTTTTGTGTCCGGCTTGCGTCCAAAATTCACGCCTCATGCGTCTAAGAACTTGGTAGCATCGAAGGGGTTGTGGTTCGTTGTTGGCCGTCGGTTGTCAATGAGGTCCGGCAACGACCAACGACACCCTGGTTTTTCCCGCGATGAGTGCAGCAAAACAAACTTCCGCCGTCCGGATAGTTGTGAATGAGCTCGTGGCGGAGCTCCACCTCAAAGGTGACAGCGAAAAATTAGGACTGACGCAGGAAGCCTTCGCCGAAATACTCTGCGAGATCGGGGAGAAACACGGTCAGGCTGCGTCCGAGCACGAATTGCGGACCCTGTTTCTGGGCCTGCGCATTGACGAACTCGTCCTCGCCCGCGCC
Source organism: Candidatus Sulfotelmatobacter sp. (assembly GCA_030037515.1). Lineage (GTDB taxonomy): Bacteria > Acidobacteriota > Terriglobia > Terriglobales > Acidobacteriaceae > Sulfotelmatobacter. Next base: position 3,470 of record JASHRE010000599.1, on the reverse strand, counting down.
TGCGCCGCCGGCCACAATACCGCGTGGGAAATTTTCTTGACGCGCTTCCGCGAGAAGCTTTATCAATCCGCATTGCGCATTGCGCGAGAGGAGTCCGCTGCTCGCGAGTTGGCCGATACGCTCTATGCCGATCTTTACGGCACCAATCTGCGTGACGGCGAGCGCGTCTCGAAGCTCGCCTCCTATACTGGGCGCGGTTCGCTCGAGGGATGGCTGCGCACCGTGCTCGCGCAGGAGTACGTCAATCGCTATCGGCGGACCAAGCGGTTGGTCAGCCTCGATGAGGAGTCTGAAGAGGGTATCCAGTTCAGCGCCCCGGCGGCTGAGCCCGTTCCCTCGGCCGATCCCCGCCTGGAGCAGGCGACCGACGAGGTACTCGCGGCCCTTCCCGCCGAAGATCGTACGGTTCTGGCGGAGTATTATCTCGATGGCCGCACGCTGGCCGAAATCGCGCGCATGCTGGGTGTGCATGAGTCGACCATTAGCCGCAAACTCGACAAGCTAGCCAAGGCGCTGCGGAAGCAGATTCTGGCCGGGCTGGCGCGGCGTGGGATGTCGCGCCGCCAGGCTGAAGAGGCCCTGGAAACCGATGTCCGCGACCTGCAGCTCGATATTCGCCGCAGTCTTGCGCAAGATTCTGCACCTGCCGCGTTCTCTGAGAAGTCAGTGCAGGCACGGGTCCGCGAGGACCCAGGATAGTAAGTTTTTTGTGGGGTGCCCCAGGTTGCGACAGCTTTTGCCGCAGCTGGGAACGTGAGCTGTAAGAGCTTGAAATGCAAAGCATTCCCCAAATCGTGCGTGAGCGGCTGAAAGCCGGAGCTGCAGCCAGCGGGCATCCCGACGCCGACTTCCTGGCGGCCTTTGCCGAGCACTCGCTCTCCGAACGGGAGAGGGCCGACGTACTCTCGCATCTTGCCGCCTGCGGCGACTGCCGCGAGATTGTCGCGCTGGCGTTGCCCGCATCGGGGAAGTTGGCAACCGCTTCAGTTGCGATGCGCCGCTCTTGGTTCGCATGGCCGGCATTCCGGTGGGGATTCGCCACGGCCGGGGTGGCCTTGCTCGCGATCGGGATTGTTGAGTTCGAACGGCACCAGCCCGGCAATTCCGCCACCCTCGGCAGACAGGCCATTCCCGCGCCTGTCGTCGCTGGTCTGCAAACTCAGGGTTCACAGCAGACCGCATCGACGCTTCCCGCAGGCGCGCCGGGTGAGGCTGTCTCAGACAAATCCCTGGGCAAATCGATTGTCTCGGCCAGCAAGGAGGCCCACCGGGTTGACGAAGGCGGACTAAGGCTCCATGGGAAACTGATGAGTGCGCAGCCGTGGAATTCGCGTGCCGTTCAGGCTCCGTCAGCAGCCCTTGCCGTCAAACAGGCGCCGGCTCCACTCCCTCCCGCTTCACAAATGGTGACGGTGCGGGTGCAGAAGGAAGTGGTAGAGGTCCAGAGCGCCGACTCACAGGTTGCACAGGTGAAAGTTCCGAGCTCCGCCGAACAGCTCTTCGGCTATAACTCGGCCCCTCTCACCCGAGCAAAGCCCGCCAATATCGCACCCGTGCCCTCGGCCGCTGCTGGCGCTGTGTTGGCGACTCCGCGATGGTCGATTACTGCCGTCGGGGGCCTGGAACGGTCTTTGGATCAAGGCAAGACTTGGCAGGATGTCGAGGTGAATACCCCACCGGTGTCAGGCACACCGATGAATACGCTAAAAAGCAGCCTGACACTCCACGGCGAAGCGCTTAAGCTTGCCGCCGTGCCTGTCTTTTTCCGCGTGGTGACAGCGGCCGGAAGCGAAGTCTGGGCGGGCGGATCGAACACCGCATTATTTCACTCCGTCGACGGCGGCGATCATTGGACGCGCATCCTGCCATCGTCCTCAGGCCTGGTGCTGACCGGCGATGTTGTCAGCATCGCATTTCCCGATCCGCAACACGGTACCATCACTACCTCGACCCCCGAAATCTGGATCACCGCCGACGACGGCCAATCCTGGCAGAAACAGTAGCTTCGATTTCAGATCGCCCGGCCGAGGTGCACTTTGGCAACGAAGCGATCCAATCGCGCGCCGTTGCATGGGCAAAAACGCGATTCTGTGTCCACCCCTTCTCGCCAAAGGCGCGCGGGGGGGGCCCGGTTCGCGTGGATCGCCCACATTCTTCACCGCGCAACGTCGGCCGGCTCTACATGACAAGCTACCGATCGTTCTTTCTGATCGACTAATTGACTAACAACTCTACGTCGCTTACGTTTTCCCGCCAGCGTATGGCGCATGGACGGTTTTGGGCGCCGATTTCCGCAGAACGGTCTCACTCGCAAAAGTCCTGCGGACGCAGGTAAGCCCGCAGCTTCCCTCCACTCAGGATGGACGGGTCGATCCCCATTGCCTCCGCGCGGGATATTTCTTGCACGGTTGCGGAGTGCTGTGAACCCCAAGGAAGACTGGTGCGAGGCCGAAATGGCGATCTACCACCCTGCCGCGGGGGCGGGCTGGATCTCGCTCCAAGCGGTTCGCCCGCGGAATCGGAAAACTGACGCCGCGCATCGGCGGTGTCACAAACTTTATTGCGCGCTTCGCGCCTCGAACCAATGCGTCCGGGGTTCCACCCGCTTACAAGTTCTCATTTCAGCCGAAGGATCATGTAGTGCTCGTCGATATACTGGTCGCCGTTGCGGAGCCCACGCGGTTCGCAGCCCCACGGTTCAAATCCCAAGGATTGATAGAGACGGAGAGCGGGCGTCTGAGTGGCGGCAACCGACAGTAAGATCTGTTCGAGGCCGCTGATGGTGGAGGCGCGCCGCAAAAGAGTTTCGAGGATTTTACGGGCGAGTCCCCGGCCGCGTTTTTCAGGCGAGACGTAAACACCCCAGATGCGTCCCTTGTGGCGGGTCTTCAGACCTTTGTCGCGGTGGAAGCCGGCGGCACCGAACAGCCGGGTGCCTTCGAACGCGCCGACGATGAATTGCTCAGCATCGACGGAGCCGATGCGGCGGTGCAGTTCATTCCGGTCCAGCGAGTGATGTTCTTCGGCCGAGGAACTGAATGCATTCGGCTCGCCCTCGAGCATTTCGAGACGGAAGCGCCAGTATTCGTCGGAGTCGTTGGGCGTGAGAAAACGGACTTGCATTTTTATCAGTCTGTTCTATCAAGGCGAAGGCTCGCTACGCGAACCGGGCGGCGGAATGTGTCCCGCCCACACATAAAGTCCAAGTGTCGCACAGAACGGGCCGCGGTCAATTTTCCCACTTCTGGCAAAACCGGACAAAAGTGGGGCACCCCGCGCGGTTTCCTGCGCGAGCCGACCCAAAGGTAAGGCACAAGTTGGGATCTCAGCGCGTGCCCCAAGGGCGCGCTCTTCCACGGCTCCCTTTTGCGACTTTCCCAACTGATCCGGCATCGAAATGGGGTGCTAAGATAAGGGTTCGCCCCTGCGGGGACGCACTCATACCAGATCGCCAGACCCGGCAACGCCGC
>JASHRE010000065.1 GCA_030037515.1 Candidatus Sulfotelmatobacter sp. | reverse complement strand
GGTCCGAGCCCTTGCCCGATCATTCGCATTGATACCAATCAGGGCGTGTATGGATTGGGCGAGGTGCGCGACGGGGCGAGCCCGACCTATGCGCTTTTGCTGAAGAGCCGAATCGTGGGCGAGAATCCGCTGCAACTCGATTGGATTTTCCGCAAGATCAAGCAATTCGGCGGACCCGCGCGACAGGGCGGAGGGGTGTGCGCGATCGAGATGGCGTTATGGGATATCGCTGGGAAAGTCTATAACGCGCCGGTGTACGCGATGATCGGGGGCGGGAAATTTCGCGACAAGATCCGCGTCTATGCCGACACGACGGAGTCGAAGGACCCGAAGATTTATGCGCAACGAATGAAGGAACGCAAGGAAGTGATGGGCCTGACATGGCTCAAAATGGACCTGGGCGTCGAGATGGTGGCGGACACGCCCGGGACCGTGACCAATCCCACCGACATCGAGCAGTGGCGGCCGAACCAACTGCCGCACCCTCTGCTGGGGATGGAGGTGACGGATAAAGGGATCGCGATGCTGGAAACTTACGTGTCGGCGGTGCGAGACGCGGTGGGAATGGAGATTCCGCTGTCAATGGATCACCTCGGGCACCTAGGCGTAAAGTCGATTATCCGGCTGGGCAAGGCGTACGAAAAATACAACCTGTCATGGATGGAGGACGTGATCCCGTGGATGTATACCGACCTGCTCAGAGAAATTTCCGAGCAGAGTCCGACGCCGATCCTCACCGGAGAGGACATTTATCTGAAGGAGCCATTCCGGGTGCTTTGCGACAAACATGCGGTGAGCAAGATTCAGCCGGACTTGGCGACTTCGGGGGGCATTCTCGAGACGCACAAGATCGGAGACATGGCAGAGGACTACGGCGTGCCCATGGCGTTGCATTATGCGGGAACGCCGATCGGTTGCATGGCGAGCGTGCATTGCGCGGCGGCAACACAGAACTTTCTGGCGCTGGAGAATCATTCTCTTGACGTGCCGTGGTGGTCGTCGCTGGTGCAGGAGGGAGTGAAGTCACCGATCGTGAATCACGGCTGGATCGATGTTCCGGACCGTCCGGGTCTGGCAGTGACCTTGAATGAAGATGTGGTGCGAGCGCACTTGGCGCCCGGAGCGGGATATTTTGAACCGACTCCGCAATGGGACCAGGAACGTTCGTGGGACCGACTGTGGAGTTAGAGGCTGTTCGTGTCCCGACCGCGCTCCAACCATCGGAGGCGAACGGAATCCAACCACGGTCAATGCGGCACGAAGTTCAGCGTTGCAGGAGCACATCATGAGCGATTCCTCATCAATCAACCGGAGGGATTTTCTAGGCAAGTCGGCTGCGGCGATTGCCGGCGCCGCAATTCGTCCTCGCACTGCGTCGTCTTATAGCCGCATCCTCGGCGCCAACGAGCGCATCTCGCTCGGGCACATAGGGATCGGAGGCCGCGGCACCGATCTGGATTTGATCGCGTCGAGGCTGAAAAGCAGTCACAACGTCGAAATGACCATGGTTTGCGATTTATGGAAGGGGAATCTGCAGAAAGCTGCGGCCACGAACACGGGCTACTACGGGCGGGCGCCGCGGGCGGTGCAGCATCCGGAGGAAGTTCTCGCGATGAAAGACGTCGACGGAGTGCTCATCTCGACGCCGGAGCACTCCCATTCACCAATCTTGAAGCTCGTCGCGGAGTCGGGCAAGGATGGCTATGTAGAAAAGCCGATGGGCAACGTTTTGACCGAGGCGAAAGCCGCCCGCGATGCCGTGCTCAATGCCAAGGCCATCGTGCAGGTTGGCACGCAACATCGCAGCGAACCGTATCCGCGTGCGGCGCAGGAAGTGGCGCGGAGCGGCGCACTCGGCGACGTAAGCAAGGTCGAAATTGTGTGGAACTATCATGGGCCGCGGTGGCGCGGCCGCCACGAGGTGAAGGAAATCCGCGAACAGGATACCGACTGGAAAGCCTGGTTGATGACGAAGCCCGATCGGCCTTTCGATCCGCAAGTGTACTTTGAATTCCGTCTCTATAAAGAATTTTCAAGCGGCATCCCTGACCAGTGGATGAGCCACGCTATCGACATGGTGCACTGGTTCATGGACGACAACTATCCCAAGTCTGTCGTGTCTCATGGGGGTGTTTTTGCGTGGCATGATGGCCGGGAAAACCCCGACACATTTGAAACACTGCTGGAATACCCGAAGGGGTTTCTCGTCAGTTATTCGACCAGTTTTGGAAACGACGCTCCCAGCTCCACGCGTTATATGGGGAAGAAGGCGACACTAATCAATATTGGCGGAGAGGGAAGCCCCCGCTATCAACTCATCCAGGAAAAAGGCACGCACGAAGACGACGTCGACATCGACCAGAAGCGGGAGTCGCGATACATCCTGCTGCCGGGTGAGAAGGATTTACCTCCGATGGGCATCGATGACCTTTCTTTGGGACATATGGCGAACTGGTTCGATTGCATGCGTTCACGCCAGCAGCCGCATTGTTCGGTGAACGAAGGTTTCGCCCATTCGGTAGCGTGTATGATGGCGGCCGAGGCCTATTGGACCGGGACGAAGATCTTCTGGGACTCGAAAACGGAGACATTTTCGGATAGCAACCCGGCATGAGCGCAGTCGAGAAAGATGAAGCCGTCTCGCCGGCGCATCATGACCCGAGTATTACCTGCGGGTTTGAATCGTCGGGGCCGCGAACGCTATGAGGATCCCGGGTGGATCAGCGGGCCCAATTTGCATAGAAGGTGGCCAATAATTCGTCTTTGACGCGTATGACCTTCCAGCCGATTGAGAATTACGGTGTGATTGGCAACATGAAGTCGATCGCGTTGGTCGGCATGAACGGCTCCATTGATTTTCTTTGTTATCCAGACTTCGATTCTCCGACCGTGTTTGCTTCCCTGCTCGATGAGAGGCAGGGAGGCCGCTTTCAGATCGAGCCCCAACTGACAGGTATGCGGATTCGGCAGCTCTACCTGCCGGATACAAACATCCTGATTACCAGATTCCTCGCGGAAGAAGGAGTGGCCGAACTGACCGACTTTATGCCCATCGAGAGTGAGGACAAACAGCCGAATGAAATTGTGCGAATGCTGACGGTGATTCGAGGAACCGTATCCTTCACAATGCGTTGCGAACCCAGATTCAATTATGCGAGATCCGCACACCGGACAGAACTCGGCGAGCACTGCGGGATCTTTTTGCCGGCCGACAATTTCTGCCCAGCGATGAGCCTATTCTCCACAGCCACTTTGCAGAGGGAAGCCGAGGACGTTGTCTCAGAGTTCAGCCTGGACGCAGGCGAGACCGCGACGTTCGTGCTAGGTGGACTCCGCCGCGAGGGAGAGCCACCGGAGATGCAGTTCATCGACCACCGTTTGCGGCAAACGATGCGTTTCTGGAAAACATGGATTGCGAAGTCGAAATACAAGGGTCGCTGGCGGGAAATGGTTCATCGTTCGGCTCTGCTGCTGAAACTACTCATAAGCCGCGAATACGGCTCGCTGATCGCCGCACCCACATTCTCGCTCCCGGAACAGATTGGAGGCGTGCGGAATTGGGATTATCGGTTTACTTGGTTGCGGGACGCTACTTTCACGCTCTATGCGCTCATTCGGCTGGGCTTTATCGATGAAGCCGAAGCCTTCATCGACTGGTTGAACGGACGACTCAACGACGACGCCGAGCGGGGACCGCTACAGGTGATGTACGCGACTGACGGACGGCAAAAGCTTGAAGAGTTAGCCCTGGATCACCTTTCTGGCTACGAGAACTCGAGTCCCGTGCGCATCGGAAATGCCGCCTACAAGCAGCTTCAACTCGACATCTATGGCGAGATGATGGATTCCGTGTACCTGGCGAACAAGTACGGCGATCCCATCTCCCATGCGGGATGGCAAGGCGTTCAACGCATGTTGGACTGGCTCGGCAGGAACTGGCAGCGGGCCGACGAAGGAATATGGGAGGTTCGCGGCGGGGCGCGAGAATTTCTCCATTCGCGGGTGATGTGTTGGGTTGCTTTCGACCGTGCTCTGCGGCTTGCTCAAAAGCGTTCCCTTTCTGGTCCCCTCGAGACGTGGCAGCGCACGCGGGAAGAAATTCAAAACGATATTTTCACCAATTTCTGGGACGAGGAACTTCAGGCGTTCGTGCAGGCGAAGGGCACAAAGGATTTGGATGCGTCGGCGCTGCTGATGCCGATGATGAGGTTCATTAGCCCCGTCGACCCGATGTGGCTCTCCACTCTCAGAGCCTTGGAAAAAACGCTCATCGAGGATACTCTGGTCCGTCGTTATAAGGTGGAACGTTCTCATGTTGATGGCCTTCCAGGCGAGGAAGGACACTTTACCGCCTGCTCTTTCTGGTACGTGGAATGCCTCGCTCGCGCCGGAGAGCTAGAGAGAGCCCAGTTGCTGTTTGAAAAATTGTTGGGATACGCTAATCATCTCGGTCTGTACTCAGAGGAGCTCGGTTCCAACGGACAACACCTCGGGAACTTTCCCCAAGCATTTACGCATCTCGCCCTGATCAGCGCCGCAACCTACCTCGACCGAGCGCTGTCGGGAACGCGCGAGGCGGTCTGGCGATAATCGCCAGGCCAACGTCGACCCACGGGCGAAATTGAGCATCCGCTTCACCGCCGTCAAACTCAGGAAGAAACACAGTGTGGCCGGTCGCACGCCGCCCATCGATCCCATCGGCAGGGCTTGCGAATGGTGTTAGTTTAGGACCGTGTGCTATGAGTCGAAGTGATCTTGACTTCTTGCGGCGAGCAGGAACCGCAAGGCGTTTTTAAAGGCACAGCCCTCGTTTCCCTGACGAAGGGTAAGAGCGGCTCGCTCCGCGGCTGAGTGCCAGAACGGTCCAACAGATTGGCGGTCAGCAGGACGGCCGGCAGTAAATACGCAAACGTCACGAAAACCCACATCAAAGCGCCGGCACACTGCTGGTCCTGCATCGCGGACATATTGAAATGTGGCACGCCAAGATAACAGCGGTAGACGATTTTGTCGCAAAAAGCCAGGTAGGCGGAAAGAGCGTCGCAAGGCAAGGTCGCCAGGAACAAATACAAAACGATGTACCAGCGGGAATAGCGCGACACGCGGGGCCGGGGTTCGATGACTGGCAACCAGAAAAACACTCCGGCAAGGAAAAAACTTGCGTGTTCCAGGTCGTGCCGAGTGGAGGATTCACGAGCCCAGGCGTAGACAGCCGGGACGTGCCATCCGATGAGGACGGCCATTGCCACCAGCCAGCAGAAAAACGGATTGGTAATTACGCGCCCCAGGGATTGCACCGTCGAAGTATGTAGAAGTGGTCTTAGGGTTCTATGCGTGGAGCTCCGGGGAAGGTTGTACAAAAGCAAAAGAGGAAACGCGCCAAGCAGAATAAGTGGCGGACTCACCGTCATCAGCAGGAGATGCTGCACCATATGAACGGAGAGCCACTGATGATCGAGGGTACGTAATGGAGAACCGACGGCGATCCAGGCACAAAGCAAGCCAGCAAAAAAAGCCGGTCCACTCCAAGTGGAGAGGGCATTGGGGATGATCCTGCGCGAATGAAGCCAGCCTCGCGTGTAGATCAATGCGAGCAGCACGAATGCAAAACTCACCGCGTGATGCGATAGGGAATGCGAAGTTGGTGACGAAGCAAATGGCATCTGGGCGGACCTAGCGATGGCCTCCAGCGGCGTCAGAGTTACTGGTCTCAACCACTGAGCGCGAGGCATCATAAGCGGGCGGTTGACCCGGGCGATGCAAAGTCGCAAGAAAAGAGACAAGCGCGGTTGTTTCCGGCGGTGTCAGATTGTCACGATAGGCGGGCATGTTGCCCCCACCTTGCAGCACCTGGCGGATCAATTCGTCTTGAGTCAGGCGGGAAGCCACAGTGTCAAGCGCCGGGCCGCGCAGACCGCCTGAACCTCCAAGAGCATGGCAATTGCGGCACTGTTTCTCTTGAAAGACCGCGGCTCCCTTGCGCTCGAGTGCGGTGCGATTGTGCAAAAACATTTCCGGAGTGGGTTGAGCGCTCCAGGCATTCATAATCGGGCTCCAAGGACTGTATTGCCCCAGATGTGTAAACATGCCGAGCGTCAATGCGGTGAGGATCACGGAAAGCACCGCCATAGGCCGGCGGCGCCAACTTTTTTCCCCCTCTCCAGCTAGAAAAGGCAAAAGCACCAGAACAGCGATGACGACCACTGGCCCCAACAGCAGGGCCGGAGTTTCTAGCGAGGGCGGCAGCAACGCCAGCAGAGCATAGATCCAGCGAAAGAAGAAATCGGGCTTGGGTACGGTCTGAATGATAGTTGGATCAGGTTGACCGCTGGGCCCGAACGCACCGAAGAAAAGGGCACAGGCAAGAATCGCAAAAAGAATGAAGGAGGAAAAAAGCATGTCTTTCCAGATTCCGTAAGGAAAGAAGGGAGCGCCATCGACTTTGAGCAGGTCTTCATACTGCTTGGCGTAGGTAGCTTTTGTCACGATGCGGCCGGGCATCGGCCAATCGTTGATGCCGAGCTTGAGGACGAGGAACAGGTGCAGGCTCACGGACGCAATCAACAAACCGGGAATGATAAAAACATGCAACGCAAAAAAACGGGAGAGCGTCGCGCCGGCGATGATTGGCCCGCCGAGGATGAGCTTGACTAGGTATGGGCCGAGAAGAGGAGTGCGGCTGGCGATCGATGCGCCGATACCCAGCCCCCAATACGCGTCCTGGTCGAAGCGCAGAACCTGTCCACTGAAAGCCATGCCTAGAGTCATCAGAAGAAGGCACACGCCGATGAGCCAAGTGAGCTCGCGAGGAAACTTGAAAGCGCCAAAGAGAAACACCTGCACCATGTGGATGAGTACGATCGCCACCATGAAGTTGGAGCCCCATCCATGCACGGCGCGGATGAACCAACCCAGAGTGACTTGGTGATTGAGCGCTTGCAGACTGTTCCACGCTTCGCCTGCGGAGGGAACGTAGACGAAAGCGAGAAGTGTGCCGGTGACGATTTGCAGTATGAAAACCGTGAGGGCGCCGCTGCCAAACACATACCACCAGCTTGCGCTTCGCCGCGGAATGGCGTGCTCGGCGATGTCACGAATTGGCGCTTCGAGCTGAAGCCGCCGGTCAAGCCATTTGCCGATATTGGAAATCATGCGCATAGCGGTTTCCTCTGGGACACTGCCGCTGCAGGCGACCCGGGTGTCGGAAGCTCGCCGGCGTGAATCAACAGATTGCCGCCTTCCACTTTGCAGTCATAGGTGAACAGTCCACGTTCGGGTGGGCCAGCAGCGCGCGAGCCATCGCGGTAGTACACGCCACCATGACATGGACACATAAACAAACCCGATTGCGCGAACCAGCGCACCGGACAACCCAGATGCGCGCAATTGATGGCGAAGACCTGGAATTGTTCGGCCTGGATATGGCGCACCCAGCACGGCAGGTCTGCGGTCCGCCCGTCGGTCGGAGTTACATAAGGATTGCGATAGGTTGCCAAGCGCGTTTCGCCTTCGGGGAACTGCGAAGTTGGGCCGAGAGAAATCCAGGAAAGGTAGCCCTTAGCGTCAGGGCGACTGAATGCTTCGAATAGGTAGCGAACGATGGGTATGGCAAAGGCGAGGGCGGCGGCGCTATTGAGCAGGACGCCGAGTTTCACGATTAAGCCGCGGCGCGAGATGGTGCCATCCGTCGTAGTCATCGCAAGCTCTTAGAGTTTTTCGTCAGGCCGGCTCGGGTACGGCTGGCCCGGGAATTGCGGGCGTTGCGCAACAAGCCAGGCCACCACGTCGGAAATCTGTTGTGGAGAGAGCGGATTATCGGGCACGTCACCGCGCCAATCAGGTGCATTGATAGAGGGCCATCCAGCGATCACAATGGTGCGCAAGTTCTGGTCGCTGACCAGAGCGAGGTAGGAGCCGGCTACGATGGCGCTGGCTTTCGGACCGCCTTCTCCGTTCGCGCCATGACAAGAGGCGCAAAATTTCACGTATACGGCAGCGCCACTATGGGGGTTGCCAGGTGTATCGGCTTTGTAAGGCGGAAGGCTGACACCGGTGAATTGATCGGGCCGGGCCCAGGAACGAATTCCGCCGACAATGACGTCGATCTGCCTATTGGTGAGTTGCCCGCCGGCACTTTTTGCAAACGCGGTCATCGGAGTGCCTGGAACTCCGCGGGAAGCAACCTGGCGAATGACATCGTCACTCGCGATGGCGAGGTACACGGGGTTATGCAAGGTAATCGCTGCGGCGCCTTTGCCCTCGGCGCCGTGGCAGCCCGCACAGTTTTGATTGAAGAGAGTGTTGAAATCCAGGACCTCTTCGGGGGGAAGTGCTTCCGGCGCTTTTCCCGGGCCGCCTAGGGTGCGGCTACAGCCCGAGGGAAACAGCGCAGCTACAACGGCGGCGGAGGTCAGCCAGAAGCCGATGGTGAAATAACGGGAATTCATTGCTTGTCGTTTCTCCTGTCCCTTTCCTCCATCAGCCCGGGTGCTTCAATGCCGGCGCGAACCACGAAGGGCAGAAATTGGTCGGTGCGCACGCGCGC
>JASHRE010000598.1 GCA_030037515.1 Candidatus Sulfotelmatobacter sp. | reverse complement strand
ATCCGCTCCTTTGACAAGTACTCCGTGGTTCTGGAGGCGAACGGTCAGGAGCAACTGATCTTTAAGCACGCCATTTCCACGGTGGTCATGGGACGCGTCGTGCCGACGCACGTCGGTCACCCCGTACATACGGAGAGGGCTCCGGCTGCCAGCGCGAGCAGCACGGCTCCGACCGCCGTGACGGCTGTGACAGCCGGCGCGAGTGAGGGCTAAGGCGTTTCGGGCTTGCGACGTTCTCCCTCCAAGATGACACGCGAACCGCGGCGCGAAGACGCACGTGTGCCTATTGTGAAAGAAGGGGAGCAGGAGCGGGCGTTGCTGGTCGGGCTGGATGTGCGCACGCGGCGCGCGAAGGGAACGGTTCCGGCACAGGCAGCGGTCGCGCGTGACGCCGCGCAAAGCACTGATCCCAGCCTTTCCAGCCCGCAACGAGCGCGAAAAGATGCGCCATCCGCTTCTGGCGCATCGGCGACATCGAATGGGAAGCTGAACATTCCGGAATTCGACGCCGAGGAATCGCTGGCGGAGTTGCGAACCCTGGCCGAAAGTGCGGGCGCAAAAGTTGCGGGAAAGATTTTGCAGCACCGTGACCGTCCCGATCCCGCCACCTTGATTGGCGCGGGAAAATTGCAGGAACTGGCCGGATTGGCCGCATCAGTCAATGCCGACCTGCTACTGTTCGATCACGATCTCAGCCCTTCGCAGCAGCGCAATATCGAAGCAGTTGTGCAGCGGCGCGTGATCGACCGGACGCAGCTGATTCTCGACATTTTTGCGCGGCACGCGCGAACGCGCGAAGGCCAGCTTCAGGTCGAACTGGCGCAATTGCAATATCTGCTGCCGCGGCTTGCCGGACGTGGTGGGGAAATGTCGCAACTGGGTGGCGGAATCGGCACGCGCGGTCCCGGTGAAACGCAGCTCGAAACGGATCGGCGAAAAATCTATCGGCGAATCCGGCATGTCGAGCAACAACTGGAAAACGTGCGGCGGATTCGGGCGCAACAGCGGCAGCGGCGGGAATCCGCGCCAGTCGCGACCATCGCACTGGTCGGATATACGAACGCGGGTAAGTCGACATTATTTAACGCGTTGACGAGAGCAGGCGTGCTGTCATCGCCGAAAATGTTTGCCACGCTCGATCCAACGATTCGCGGAGTCGATCTGCCCTCGAAACGTAAAGTTCTGCTGTCCGACACAGTGGGATTCATTCGCAATCTACCGCACACGCTGGTTTCGGCTTTCCGAGCAACGCTCGAAGAGGTACAGCGTGCGTCGCTGATTCTGCATGTTTCCGACGCGAGCAGCCGGCTTTCGGCCGAGCAGGATGCGCAGGTCGAAATTGTTCTGAAGGAACTCGAGGCGGAGAACAAAGCGCGGCTCCGCGTGATGAACAAAGTCGATCTGCTGGATGAGGAAGTGGCGGCAAGTTTGATGGCGGCTTCAGCGCACGACAAGGCCAGGACTTTGTATGTCTCGGCGGTCGAGGGCACAGGTCTCGATCGATTGCTGGAGCGAATCGATGCCATGATCGAGGAAGATCCGGTGAACCGCGTGCATTTGCGCGTGCCCCAGGACCAAGGAAAGGCGCTGGCGATTCTCGAAGCGCGGGCGCGAATTTATTCCCGCAAATATCTCGATGGCACCGTAGAGCTGGAAGCGGACGCGCCCGAGTCGGTAATGAGGAGAATGCACGAGTTCGTCGTGCCCGACTCGAAAGTCGCAGTCAAGCCCTGAGACCTTACAGCCTCAATGCAAACGAGGCGGCAAACGCCGTTGCCAGAGTTTTGGCTTAGCGGTAACATCGCATCTCGGGCTTCAGTTCTGCCGAGGCATGGGCGAGGTGCCACATGCGTTCCGTGTTCCGATTCTCCGCGACCTTTTCCCTCTCTCTATTGGCTTTGGGCCAGCAATCGCCGGCTCCCACGACGCCAGGGCAAACTCCTGCCGCTACGGCCCCCGCCGCTGCGGCTTCCACTACCGATCATCGCATTTCACTCGACGTGGTCGTGACCGACAAGGCCGGCTCGGCCGTGTCGGGCCTCACGCAGCAGGACTTCACGCTGCTCGATGACAAGCAGCCGCGCGGGATCACGTCGTTTCACGCGACGGATGGGACGAGTCGTGCGACAGACCCGGCATTGCAGGTCATTTTTGTGATCGACGCGGTAAACACGGGGGTTCAGTCCGTCAGCTACGGACGAATGCAGCTGAGCAGGTTTCTGCGAGAAGACGGTGGCCGCCTGGCAGTGCCCACATCGCTGGTCATATTTACCGACAAGGGTACCCGTATTCAACCCACCCCGACCCGTGACGGAAACGAACTGGCGGAGTCGCTTGATTCCAACCAGTCCGGCTTGCGCGTGCTAAATCGATCGGCCGGATTCTATGGCGCGGAAGAAACGCGCGGTCTGTCGCTCAACACCATCGATCAGCTTGCTCGTTACGAAGCAACGCAGCCGGGAAGAAAACTGGTTCTCTGGCTGAGCCCGGGATGGGCTTTGCTTACCGGGCCGAACGTGCAGCTTACCCCGAAAAGTGAGCAGTGGCTTTTCCACACGATCGTGGCTCTGTCGCGGGAATTGCGCGACGCTGGCATCACCTTGTACAGCATCGATCCATTGGGAATGAATGATGCGGGCGGATTGCGCACGTTTTATTATCAGAGCTTCGTAAAGGGAGTGACTTCGCCCAAGAAGGTGGAAAACGGCGATCTCGCGCTGCAGGTTCTGGCGGTGCAAAGTGGAGGACGTGTTCTCAACTCGGGCAATGACATTGCGAGAGAGATTGCAGAGTGCTTGGAAGATGCCAAGGCCTTCTACACGCTTTCGTTCGATTCACCACCGGCAGACCATCCCGATGAGTACCACGATCTGGAAGTGAAGGTTGACAAGCCAGGGCTCAAGGCGCGCACTCGAACTGGATACTACGCCGAGCCGTACGCGAGCGCAGGCCGTTGAACCGCAGACCATGCCTGAGGTCCGTTAAGAACCGACAGACGCGGTTTTGCCGGCACAGTTTTCTCACGGCCCGTTCGTTCCGCCGATTACCCGCTATCGCGCCGTAAAGCCCCGCCCTTCAGGGCTGGCTTCTTCTCCCATCCGGCAATTCCATACAACGAGTCGCACGGTCCCTTGCTGCGAAAAGATGGATTCTGGGCAATTAAAATGGGCCGACAACCAAGAAGCGGTGACATTCCTTGGCTAACGGCCCATTCGATCCTGAATTGGATCGGAGGTGATGTCTTTATGGTAACTCTGTTTCCGGCGAAGTCAAGGGGTATGTGCAGAAATCTTAGAATCTTTTGGGGGCGAACAATCAGTGAAAATCGCGCCTGCGCTGAAGCCTCCTCGCGCTTACGCGGGCCCGTGCCCCGTTTGCAACAAATCATGGTTTCGCAAACTTTTCTGTGCGTTGACACAAATCTCTCCTGACGTTAGACTTAACAGTTTTCCGAGCCCTCATTTATCAGTCCAAAACGGTCAAGGGATCGGCGCGGCCGGAATCGGCACGAACGAAGATCAGCTCGACGAAACTCGCGACCCAGAGTTCACTCCATGGATGAAACGCTGCACCAACTAGGCAGATTACTGCTCGGATCGGTGCCAACCATTATCATTCTTTGTTCTCTGTACGCGCTGTACACCTTCGTAGTACACCGGCCGCTGCAGCAGGTTCTGGCCAAACGGCGAGCGGCGACCGAGGGAGCGATCGAAAAATCGCGCGCCGATGTCCGAGAGGCGGAAGCGCGCACAGCCGAGTACGAGCAGCGTTTGCGCGAGGCGCGCGCCGCGGTGTTTCGCACTCAGGAAGCAAAGCGCCAGGCGGCTCTCGAAGCGCGCACGCAGGCCGTGAATCAGGCTCGCGAACGAGCGCAGGCGCAAGTGAAGGCGGCCAAAGAGGCGATTGAGAGCGATCGAGTGGCCGCGGAGGGGACGCTAGAGGGCGAAGCGGAGAGCTTGGCAGGGGAAATCATCCGAAGGGTATTGCAGCCGGCGATGGGGCATTAAGTTTGATCAGTCTTGCCAGAAGATTAACGGTGGCGTGGGCTCTCGCTTTCCTGATCATTGGAAGCGCGCTGAGTGTGCGCGTGTACGCGCAGCAGGCCCCTGCCCAATCGCAGAACCAGAGCGAGTCCGACCAGGACATCAGGCCGGGCCGGCAACTGGCGCACGAAACGCGCGAGGCCGCGGGCGAAGAGAAGGGTGAAAACGCCGAGTTCAAGCAATCGGCCGCGGTGCGTTGGATTGGGCGGCATACCGGCCTGAATCCGCAGCAGTCGTACTGGCTCTGCCTGTCATTGAATTTTGTCGTG
>JASHRE010000597.1 GCA_030037515.1 Candidatus Sulfotelmatobacter sp. | reverse complement strand
GTAAAGCACGCCGGCAAACCGTTTGCGGGAGCCATGGTCGTCTTAGTCCCCAGGCACGCTCAGGGCAATCGCGATCTTTTCCGCCGCGACCAGAGCGATCTGGACGGGACGTTCGCCCTCCACGATGTGATCCCCGGTTCCTACAGCTTGATTGCCATCGAGAACGGCTGGGACCTCGATTGGTCCCAGGCCGACATCATCGCTGCCTACGCCAGGCACGGACAAGTCATTGAAATCCGCAACGGGTCCAACCTCAAGGTTCGCATTCCACAATCGGTCGACGTGCAACCGCGATGAGGCAAAGTTCAGGGGTGGCGCCGAGCAAAATTTGCTCCCTCCACTTGAATAAAACGTACATTCGTCCACAATCGGCTCAAGCCTTCCCTGTAGCTCGAGGCGAGTGAATACGGTATCGGTTTTTGGCGTTCCAAGCTCACTCGGCGCCTAACCACATGCAGATGCAACGCGCCCGCCTGGTTTGCACAGCGCTCGTCCGAGCGGTTCGCGCGATGGCACGCGTCTTGCTCCATCCAGACCGTGCGCCCCGTCTCAGGAGTGCTTTGTGAAGAAGAGACTTGAACTGTTTTCGTTCGTCGCGACAGTAGCGGTGGTCTTCGCCCTCGGTTCCTGGGTTCTCACTTCGTGGAACGCAAAGTCACTGGGCACCGTGGCGCAGGCTCAACAAACGCCCAACTCTCAGCAGACGCCCGCTCAACCGCCGGCCACGCAGAATCAAGCTCCGCCCCAGACTCAGCCGCCCGCTCAAACTCAGCCCGGACAGCCACCCGACCAGGCCCAGCAATCTGCCCCGGCCGATGGTCACGAGTTTGTCGGCACCATCGTAAAGCAAGGCGACAAGTACATGTTCCAGGACGCTTCCAGCGGCCAGACGTACGATATTGACCATCAGGATGAAGTAAAACGGTTCGACGGGAAGAAGGTCCGCGTGCGTGGAACTCTCGATCCTCAGACCAAGATGATCCATGTTCAATAAGGATGTTCAATTAAACATGCCCAATAAGAAATGACGACTCGTACTGGTGCCGAGGCTGCTGCTCTGTGGGGAAACTCAGCTCCTCCTGTTCGCGCAAAAGACACTCAGGCAAAGTGCTGAGTAAGTTCCCTCCGCCCAGCAGCCTCTTATTTGAGCGCGCTGGAATTCGACAGCGCCGGCAGCGACGATTTTTTGTGTCACGCGGGCACAGACCTGAGAGCGGCCAACCAGCCGCCTCTTTGGCCTCGTGCCCGAACGTGTTTTGTAGGGAAAATATAGCGGGAACACCGCCCTGTGCGATTTTCGCAGGGTGGGGGGGCAGGGTCGACAACAGGCTTTTGTAGGGTGGGGAGCAGGTGGGAGTTGCCCCCGCTGAGCTGCAGCGCCTTTTCACGGCGCACTTTTTCCTCAATTAGCGGGAATCGACCCCAGGCAGATGTCACATCGCGCCCTGCGATCTTCGTAGCCGGACCGCCCCGACGAGAAAAACTGCGCACACCAGAAATCCAAGCCACAGCCCCGGACTCATCAAAAACCGTCCTGCCGTGATGTGCGTCATCGGATGCGTTGGGAAGGCATTGTGGGGAATGTCCGCCATAGCGGGCGAGTCCCCAATCAATCGCCTTCCCACCAGGAGTGCAAAATGTGAAGTATTGAAAATCAGCTTCTCGAGTACACCAATAATGACAACCGGCAACGCGGCCCACAGAAGTGCCGCCCGCCGCGCCCATCCCCCCACCAGTAGCACCCAGCAATACACCGGAGCCGGCCACAACGCATGCGCGGCCGCGATGTGATAGAGCAGCGGCGCCCACATTTGAAAGACCGGCAGGCCCCTCCACAGCGGTGCCGGGCTCATGCCTTGTCCCAGCAGCACGGCAGTGCTTCCCACGAGCATGATCCAATGCATCCCCAGCGCAACGGCCGAGGTAAGCGCGGGCACGATTACAAGCGGAATGCTCGCCTTGGCCAACACAGTCGTCGCATCGGAAACCGGCATCGATTTCCAGAACTGAATGCTGCGATCCCGTCGTTCGCTCCCCAGAGCTTCGGCGCTGTAGAACACGCTCATCAGAATCGCCAGTGCCATCATCGAAGCGGCCGCAATGTCGTAAGGTCGCGCAATTGCCTCACGTTGCTGCGCCAGATCCAGCACCTCGAGGCCGCGCACTTTGGCGGGGAGATGAACGGTGCTGAGGAAAAATCCGAACAGGAAGACCGCCGCCACGCCCAGCGGCGCGAGATAGATCCAGCGGTGTTCCCACAATTCCCGCCGCACCGACCAATACAGGCGCTGTGCCGCCGAGATCTCAGCAGGCGCGACCACTCGCGCACGGAAAGTTTCTCCAATCGCGCTCGATTGCGTGTTCATACCAATGCTCCTTGTTTCTGTTTCGCATGATTTCCCATCACGGCCACAAACAGATCGGCGATGCCCGGGGTCCGCACCTCGCCCAGCTTCGCCAGTTGCTGCCGATCCACGTGGTCAAACAGAAAAATGCTGCGCCCGAGCGCCTGCCGCTCATGGATCGGCAGCAACTCCCGCGCCGCTGCGACTTCCTCGGGACGCGCCGCCATCTCCACAAAACGCGTCTCGAATTCTTCCATGCTGCAAGCCAGTACAATCCGTCCCTGATCAATGAACACCAGATCGGTCAGAACGTGCTGCACTTCCTCGACCTGATGCGTGGTCACCACGATGGTGCGCGTACGATCAAAATAATCGTTCAGCAGCGCATCGTAGAACTGCTTGCGGTAAAGAATGTCCAACCCCAGCGTCGGTTCGTCGAGCACCAGCAGCCGCGCATCAATCGCCATCACCAGCGCAAGGTGCAGCTGGGTCACCATGCCTTTCGAAAGTTCCCGCACCCTGCTCGTGTGCTTGATCGCCGTCTTCGCGAGAAAGCTTTCCGCCTTCCCGCGATCGAATCGCGGATGCACTCCTGCCACATACCCGAGCGCCTGCGAAACCCGCATCCAGCGCGGCAAAACCGCGACATCGGCGATGAAACACACATCGCGCATCAGCTTTTCACGATCATTCCAGGGGTCGCCCCCCAGCACCCGCAATTCGCCTTCGTACGGTGTCAGCCCAAGAATCGCGTTCAGCGCCGTCGTCTTTCCCGCCCCGTTCGGGCCAATCAGTCCGAGGATTCGTCCCTCCTCCACGCGCAAATCAACGCCATCGAGTGCGACCGTCCTCCCAAAACACTTGCGCAGTCCGCGAGCTTCTATGCATGCCATGGCTCAGGTACCCTCCTCGGAAACATCAGCTTGCGCGGCTAGGTGGCCAGTCTTTTCCGCTGCCGGAGCCGTCGACGAACCGCCATTGAGTGCGTTCAACAGCTCATCAGCGTTCAAACCGAGCCGTTGAATCGTTGCCCGGACCCGCGGCCATTCTTCGTCGAAAAATTTCTGCCGCTCGGCCTTGAGCAATATTTTGCGCGCGCCATTTTTCACGAACATGCCCAGCCCCCGTCGCTTTTCTACAAGTTCCTCATCCACCAGTTCCTGATATGCCTTGAGGACCGTGAGCGGATTCACCCGATACTCCGCCGCGACGTTCCGCACCGACGGCAGA
Organism: Candidatus Sulfotelmatobacter sp.; assembly: GCA_030037515.1. GTDB lineage: Bacteria > Acidobacteriota > Terriglobia > Terriglobales > Acidobacteriaceae > Sulfotelmatobacter. Next base: position 4,360 of record JASHRE010000597.1, on the reverse strand, counting down.
GGGTCGCCCTCCTGCAGCACGCCGTCGAGCATCATCGCGACCACGCGATCGCGAAGCTGGCGGTAAATCGGCTGATTGTCGTTCCACTCACGGTCCATCAGGGTTCCTACAGGTTAGTGACTCTCATAAATGTTGGGCAAAACACGACTCTCGGCCGTGCCGCTCAGATCGGAAAGAACCCGGGCTTTAGCCCCTGACGGCACAGCCGCACAAGACGCACTCCATTTCATCCTCTCAGTTGATACGCTCCAGGTCCATGTGGCCGTGCATCGTTTTGTCACCCGGCATCATGAACGTCCAATCCTCGGTGTGATGATTAGCATCGATGATCTTGAAGACCGCGTGGTACATATGTCCGAACTGATTGCCGCCGGAAAGATCGGCGAAATCAAATTCCACCGTCTTTCCGTCAGCCGACGGCCGGGCGATCATGCGCGGCCGGTTCCCCGCATCGCAATAGTGAACCAGGGTCAGCTGATCGCCATCCAGGTAAAACATCGTCACCGGATGATCGGTTTTCGTGGGATCCAGCTGTGCGCCATCTTGCTGCATTTCGTGCACGATCGCGTTCCCGCGCGACGTGACTCGCAGCGAAACGCGGATTGGTTTGTCCATCTTCATATCCGCTTGTGGCGGATCCACTGTGACTGGCCCCGTCCAATTTCCGGCCAGAGCTTTCATTGTGTCGAACGATTTCTGCGCATCCGATTTCTGTGTGCCCGATTGCGCAGAAGCGCGGGTGGAAAACACGAGCAGCGCCGGAGTCAGCGCCGCCAACATCAGCAAAGTGCGGTAGCTTTTCATGATCTTGTCTCCAAACGTCGATCTCTTGGTCTTTCATTGATCCTTTTTTTCTTAATCCCGGGCTCACGGCTCGCCCGAGAGAACATTGATATACTGTTATACTTAACTATAACACTAAATAAATGCAAGTATTATTTGCTATTTATATTCAATAACTTAGCGTCAGGCATTGTGAAGGTAGATGTTGTTTATTAAATCAAAGCAACAGGCCAGATTGCGAAGGCGCATTTAGGCAGCGTTTATTTTCTCCGTGCTCGTCGTGTGCTCTCTCGAAAACATGCGGGGACAGCCGTCCCGGCGAACCTCGGCAGTATTTTTCATCGCCGGTGGTGCGCCAATGCGCTGTTGGCGAAACTGACCGCTTTGGCAAATCCAGAAGAGGGCCAAGACTAGAGAAGCCCTCGAAAAGCTCGTGGGAATCTTCCGACCGCAAGACTACAATTTTCACGACAAAAGCGCTCACGTTGTCGCGCGCAAAACGATGAACACGCTAAAGCACTCAAAAATCACTGCCATCGCACTGATCTCGCTCGCTTTCTCGGCATTCGCGTTTCAAGCAACCACGATTCCTCACTCGCAGTTCATCGAGCCTGAGGAATTGGCGAAAATTCTCAACTCCAAGGGACAAAAACCGCTCCTGATTCACGTCGGATTTCACGTCCTGTACTTGCAGGCTCACCTTCCCAACTCGGAGTATGTCGGTCCCGCTTCCGACGCAGCTGCGCTCGAAAGGCTCCGCACGCGCGTCAAGTCTCTGCCGCGAGACACCTTCATCGTGATCTACTGCGGCTGCTGTCCGTGGGATCACTGCCCCAATGTCAGGCCTGCGCGTGATGCGCTGGTCGCCATGGGCTTCACGAACATAAAGGTGCTTCACTGCGCGGATAACATAGGCACCAACTGGCGCGACAAAGGCTACCCCACCACCAAAGGAGAATAATTGTGGCGCACGAAACTGTGGCGCGCCCGGTCCCACGCCAAATCCGGGAGAAGTGGAGTTCCTGGTTACGATCATCGCGGCCCGCGCGCGTCTCCACCGACCGCGAAGAACCCCTCTTGACAACGCGCCGCTCCGTTCTCTACAATTAGCACTCGATAGGCGACAGTGCTAACACTCGTGCCTACCCCCACTAAATCATAGGTTTGCAAGCTCAATCGAAGCACACAAACATTCCACAATTCTCTTGAAAGGAGTTGCACCCATGGCGAAATTTACTCCGCTTCACGACCGGATCCTGGTCCGTCGCGTGGAGGAAGCCGAAACCACCCGGGGCGGTATCATCATCCCCGACTCAGCCAAAGACAAGCCGCAGGAGGGCGAAGTCATCTCTGCCGGCAAAGGCAAAATCAACGAAGAAGGCAAGGTTCGTCCTCTCGATGTGAAAGAAGGCGACCGCATTCTGTTCGGCAAGTACGCCGGCACCGAAATCAAGCTCGATGGTGAGGACTACATCATCATGCGCGAAGAGGAAGTGCTGGGCATTCTGACCGGTGCGGCAAAGAAAGAAACGGCCGGCAGCCGGAAGTGACGCCGTTTAGCGCGCTTCTGAGCCCGCTGGCGTCATCCCGAGCGCGTTGCTTGCGCGAAGGATCTTAAGGCACCAGGCGTCAGACCTCAGACCGAAGGACTCATCCGAGAACTGAGGCACTGACAACTGAGTACTTTTCCGACAAACATTCGCAGGTCAGTCCTGCAATCGAAATTCTAGGAGAGACACACAATGGCAAAGCACATCGTTCACGGAGAGGAATCGCGGCAGGCGATTCTCCGCGGCGTCAACCTTCTGGCCGACGCTGTGAAGGTAACACTCGGCCCCAAGGGCCGCAATGTCGTAATCGAAAAGAAGTTCGGTTCGCCGACCATCACCAAGGACGGCGTCACCGTAGCCAAAGAAATCGAATTGAAAGACGGCCTCGAGAACATGGGCGCGCAGATGGTGCGCGAAGTCGCTTCCAAGACTTCCGACGTCGCCGGCGACGGCACCACCACCGCTACCGTTCTGGCGCAGGCGATCTATCGCGAAGGCGTAAAGACTGTTGCCGCCGGCGCCAATCCGATGGCACTGAAGCGCGGCATCGAGAAAGCGGTCGAGACCATCTGCGGCAAAGTCAACAAGGAAGGCGAGCGCGAGAAGGGCGAACTCGACAAGTTCTCGAAGCCCGTCAGCGGCGACATGATCGCGCAGGTCGGAACCGTCAGTGCGAATAACGATGAGACGATTGGCAAGATCATCGCCGAAGCCATGAAGAAAGTCGGCAAAGACGGCGTCATCACGGTTGAAGAGTCGAAGACGCTCGAAACTCAGCTCGACGTCGTCGAAGGCATGCAGTTCGATCGCGGATATCTCTCACCCTACTTCGTCACCGATCCCGAGCGCATGGAAGCGGTGCTCGAGAACGCCTACATCCTGATCCACGAAAAGAAAATCAGCTCGATGAAAGACCTGCTCCCGCTGCTCGAGCAGATCGCGAAGGGCGGCAAGCCGCTCGTCATCATTGCGGAAGATGTCGAGGGTGAAGCGCTGGCGACCTTGGTTGTCAACAAGCTGCGTGGCACGCTGCAGGTCGCGGCCGTCAAGGCTCCGGGCTTCGGCGATCGCCGCAAAGCGATGCTGCAGGATATCGCGATCTTGACCGGCGGCAAGGCCATCACCGAAGATCTCGGCATCAAGCTCGAGAACGTGCAGGTGCAGGATCTCGGCCAGGCCAAGAAGGTCACCATCGACAAGGACAACACCACCATCGTCGAAGGCAAAGGCAAGCACGCTGAGATCGAAGGCCGCGTAAAAGAAATTCGCAGCCAGATTGACAAGACCACCAGCGACTATGACCGCGAGAAACTGCAGGAGCGGCTGGCGAAGCTGGTCGGTGGCGTGGCCGTCATCAAAGTCGGCGCCGCGACCGAAACCGAAATGAAAGAGAAGAAGGCCCGCGTGGAAGACGCAATGCACGCGACGCGCGCGGCCGTGGAAGAAGGTATCGTCCCCGGCGGCGGCGTGGCACTTGCGCGCAGCGCGGCTTCCCTCGACAAGCTGAAGCTGGAAAGCGACGAGCAGATCGGCGTCAACATCGTGAAGCGCGCCGTGACCGAACCTCTGCGCATGATCGCCGAAAACGCCGGCGAAGAGGGCGCAGTCGTTCTGGGCAAGGTGCTCGAGTCGAAGGATGTGAACTACGGCTTCAACGCCTTCACGGGGCAGTACGAAGATCTGGTCAAGGCCGGCGTGCTCGATCCGACGAAGGTCGTGCGCACCGCGCTCCAGAATGCCGGATCGATCGCTTCCCTGATGCTGACCACCGAAGCCCTGGTCGCAGAGATTCCGGAAAAGAAGGAAGCTCCCGCGATGCCCGGCGGCCACGGTGGCGGCATGGGCGACATGTACTGAGGAGTCGCGGTCCAGGCAAACGCCTTCGCCGCAAAACAAAACCGTGGGGACCCCACCCAAGCCGATTTTGCTTGGGTGGGGTTTTTTGTTTGCATCGGTACGAAGCCTCTGAGGACAGATCCCTCGGCTGTCCAGCTCGCCAGCAAAATTTCGCGGCCGACACCCAAAAC
>JASHRE010000596.1 GCA_030037515.1 Candidatus Sulfotelmatobacter sp. | reverse complement strand
TCCTCGGCATGGAAGGACTGCCGCAAGCGGGTGATCAGTTTGTCGTCGTCGCCGATCGAGACAAGGCACGCGGCATCTCCGAGTACCGCGAGCAGAAGGCCCGCGAAGCCACCCTGGCCAAGAGTTCTCGCGTATCGCTCGAAGGACTCGCGGAACAAATCAAGACTTCCGGCACGAAAGAACTCAACATCATTCTCAAGGGTGATGTGCAGGGTTCGGTCGAAGTCTTGAGCGATCTGCTGTCAAAACTCTCGAACGACAAAGTGCGTTTGAGAGTTCTGCGATCCGGCGTCGGAGCGATCACCGAAACCGACGTTCTGCTGGCCTCCGCCTCGAACGCCATCATCATCGGTTTCAACGTGCGTCCGGAACGCAAGGCGCAGGAACTGGCGGAGCAGGAAAAAGTCGACATCCGCTTGCACTCGATCATTTACGAACTGCAAGACGAGATCAAGCGTGCCATGAGCGGCCTGCTCGAACCGACGATCAAAGAAACCTACCAAGGCCGCGCCGAAGTGCTCGAAACCTTCCGCATTCCGAAGGTCGGCACGGTCGCGGGATGCCGCGTCATCGACGGCATCATCAAGCGCGATTCCGAAGTGCGGCTGCTGCGCGACAACGTGGTCGTGTTCAAAGGCAAAGTCGGCTCGTTGCGGCGCTTCAAGGACGATGCCCGCGAAGTCCACAACGGACAGGAGTGCGGCATCTCGATCGCCAACTACGGCGACGTTAAGATCCGCGACGTAATCGAAGCGTTCGTGACCGAGCGGATCGCGGCCGAAGTGATCGCGTAAGCACCCGGTCGTTGGTCGTTTCGAGGGTTTCGCAGCAAGTTGTCGCCGACGACTAACGACCAGCGCGACTGACGACCGCATGATTGCCTTTCTCACCCTTGAACTCCACATCGAAGCCGCGCAATCGCTCAAAGATCGGCGTCAAGTCGTCCGCAGTGTGAAAGACCGACTGCGCGCGGCTTTCAACGTTTCTGTCGCCGAACTCGATTCCACGGGGCTCTGGAATTGCGCGACCATTGGCGTGGTCAGCGTCTCCGACTCACGCGATTATCTTGACGGGCTCATGAAAAAAGTGGAACTCCAGGCGGCGCGCATCGCCAACAACCATGGCGCCGATCTGGCCGATTCGTTCCTGGAGTTCTTTGGGTAGAATAATCGTAATTCTGCGGGCGATTTGTCATGCAGGGAGCCGAACCCATTCAACCCGGAAGGCAGGCGGCTGGTGTTCCCTCGCCGTTCAAAGCACACCGCAGCAGCTTTGATCCGGGCCGGGCCGATCTTTATCTGCGTCTGGGAACCGTAAATGTCTTCGTTCGCGATCAGGATCGCAGTCTGCGATTCTTCGTCGAGCAGCTGGGATTCGAGCTGGCCTTCGACAATCGGCTTTCCTCCGGCGAACGCTGGCTGGCGGTTTCTCCGCCGGATGGCACGGCCGTGCTCACGCTGGTCGCCCCAACTCCTGAGTCTGACGACTACATTCGGATCGGACGTTCCCCGCAAATCACATTCCTCACCGAAAATGTTCCTGCGAAATTTGAAGAGTGGCGCTCACGTGGAGTTTTGTTTCCCCAGCCGCCGCGCACCGAGGAATGGGGCGCGACGTCTGCCGTTCTGGAAGATCCGGACGGGAACTGGTTCACGCTGCTCAGCTACAAAGAAATGATTTTGGAAATTGAGAGCGAGCGCCGCACTTACGCCGCGCAGCTAGAAGCCGAAAACCGCGCCACCCGCGAACGGGAATTCGCCCGCGCTGTGCAGGCCAGGCTTCTACCGCAAGCGCCGCCATCCCTGAATACTCTCGATTGCGCCGCGATCTGCGTTCAGGCACGCGAAGTCGGCGGCGACTATTATGACTTTCTGGATCTCGGACGTGATCGCACGGGCATCGTCATCGGCGATATTTCGGGTAAAGGGACGGCCGCAGCTCTGCTGATGGCCAATCTGCAGGCTCATCTCCGCAGCCAGAGTCCCGCGTATTGGAGCCGGCCTTATACACCTTTTGCGCTGGGACAACCGGAGCGGCTTCTGCGTTCATTGAATCAGCTCTTTTACCAGAACACCGCCGAAGGCAACTATGCCACGCTGTTTTTCGCAGAGTACGACGACTCGGCCAAGCTGCTGCGGTACGCCAATTGTGGACACTTGCCGGGCCTGGTCCTCGCGGACGATGGCAAAGTTGAGCTTATGGAACCGACCTGCACCGTGCTCGGCCTTTTCCGGGAGTGGAATTGCTCGGTGGGCGAACGTAGTCTCTCGCCCGGCGACATGGTTGCCCTTTACACCGATGGCGTGACCGAAGCCCGCAATGACGCGGATGAGGAATTCGGCGAAGACCGGCTGATTGCAGCCTTGCACCAGAACCGCCAGGTTTCTGCCCAAGCTTCGCTAGCAGACGTTCTCAATTCATTGCGGTGGTTCAATCAGAGTCGCGAACAGCATGACGACATCACGCTTGTATTGGCCCGCTGCAAAAAGAATTGAGGGTGCATCTCAGCGTTCGCCGTGCTCAACCAAGTCCCGATCAGATTGCCGGCAGGGTGGTATCTTTCTGCCACAGTCGCCGCGTTCGGGACCCGAAATTGCAAGCTCACTGGCGAAGTCGAGTTGTCAACAGCGCGTCTCCGCCTAACATCTTGTTACCGCCGTACTTACCGGATTGAGTCGAATCCGCGCCAAAATATGTGCAAGCGTGACGTACCTTAGCGCAACACAGGTGCACATTTTTTGTGATATTCTCATGCGTTTTTACCGAAGGTGAGTTGTGGAGAAGCGTGCGGTCAAGCATCATCGCGGGCGGTTAGGCGAAGCCTTGCGCGAGGAAATCGAAACGCTCGTCGAGGGTGAACTGGGCGATCCCCGCATCGGTCTGGTGAACGTCACCGGAGTGCAACTGGCCGAAGATGGGCGCTCGGCGCAGGTTCTGGTCGAAGTGGAAGGCAACGACGAAGACGCCGAACGTAGCATGGAAGGTCTGGAAGCGGCCAAAGCTTACATCCGGCACGAAATCGCGGACCGGCTGCGCTTGCGACGCGCTCCGGAATTATTTTTTCGGCTTGATCGTTCCGCGCGCGCGACCGCAAGAGTGGAAGAGTTGTTAGACCGGGCAAAGCGAAAAAGCAAAACTCGCAACCGAGATGCGAAATAACGACATGCTCGAAGATGTTCTGCGGCAGATCGGACAGCGCGAACGTTTCGTGCTGACCTCGCACGCCCGTCCTGACGGCGATGCCGTCGGATCGGCTCTGGCTTGCTGCCAGGTTCTGCGCGCCATGGGCAAGCATGCTGACGTCATATTGCATGACGGCGTACCGCGCATCTATCGCTCGCTTCCTTTCGCCGATCAGGTCGTTCAAGCCGATCGTGTGAAAGATGGCTACGAGGCCGCTATCATTCTCGAGTGCGACAGCATTCATCGCACGCGCCTGGAAGGATTGGAAGATCGATTTTTGATCAGCATCGACCATCACGTCAGCGGGCGTCCCTTCGCGCACGTCAACTGGATCGATCCTCACGCCGTTGCCACAGCGGAAATGGTTTTTCGCCTGGCGCGCGAAGCCGATGTGAAGTTCTCGCCTGAAATCGCGACCTGCCTCTACACCGCGCTCATGACCGATACCGGGTCGTTCATGTTTCAGGGAACGAACGAAAACACGTTCGCCTTGGCGCGCGAACTGGTGCTGGCCGGCGCCGATCCTGCTCTTTGCGCCCGGAGCATTTATTTTGCGCACTCGATTGCCAAGCTGCGCCTGCTGGGCGAAGCATTGCGCAATCTCAGCATCGAAGGCCACATCGGCTACTTCTGGGTCACGAAGAAACAAATGGAGCGCTGCGACGCCAGAGAAGAAGATTGCGAGGGATTGGTAAACTACGTTCTCTCTATCGGCGGAGTGGAAGCCGCCGCATTCTTCCGCGAACTGGAAAACGGCCGCTACCGGGTGAGCCTGCGCAGCAAGGGCAAGATCGACGTTGCCCGAGTCGCCGAATGTTTCGGCGGCGGCGGCCACGAGTGCGCCAGCGGATGCTCCGTGGATGGGCCGCTCGCCCACTCCGTGCGCCAGGTCATCATGCAACTGCGCCACGGTCCGTCGGTGCAGTAACGACCTAACGCCGCCGTCTCGGCGGGCTTCATTTTTTGAAATGGGGGGGGACTGCCATGTCTCGCCGATCTTGCCAGACATGAGAATCGCATAAGCTGTTGCGGAAGAGCCCCTATAATCATCCTTTCTGATGAATCTTCGCGCCCGCACCGACATCCTCCTTATCGCCGGATTCTGCGCCTTCCTTTTTTTCTACGGACTCTGGGCCTTTGGCCTGATCGGCGCTGACGAACCGCGCTACGCGCAAGTTGCCCGCGAGATGCTCGGCCGGCGCGACTGGATCACACCTGTTCTTTACGCACGTCCGTGGCTCGAAAAACCTCCCTTGTACTACTGGCAGGCGATGCTCGCCTATTCCGTTTTCGGCGTCAGCGGCACGTCGGCGCGAGTGCCATCCGCGATGGATGCGACTTTGCTCGTGATCGCCGTCTACCTGTTTTTCCGCCGCTTTCGGTGCGGAGTCGAAATCGACGCCGCTCTGATCACGGCATCCTGCGCCGGAATCGTAGGCTACGCCCGAGCCGCTTCAACGGACATGCCGCTCGCAGCGGCATTCGGAATCGGCATGCTTGCGTGGTGGGCATGGCGGGAGAGCGGAAAGCGAATTTATCTGGCGCTATTTTATTTGTCCGTTGCGCTCGGAACTCTTGCCAAGGGGCCGGTAGCGCCGTTTCTGGCTGGGGCGGTCATTGTTTTGTTCGCGGTTGTGGTGCGCGAGCCTGGCGTGATCAGGAAGACTCTCTGGCTTCCCGGAATTTTGCTGTTTCTCGCCGTCTCGCTGCCCTGGTATATCGCGGTCGACGTGCGCAATCCGGAGTTCTTTCGCGAGTTCATCGTCGAACACAACCTCGCGCGTTTCTCGACCAATCTCTATCATCATTCCGAGCCGTTCTGGTATTACCTGCCAGTGACCGCCCTGGCGCTTGTGCCGTGGCTCGTCTTCGCGATCGCAGCGTTTGCCGCCCCGGTGCGGAAGTGGTGGGCGGAGCGCAAAAACGCATCCGATAAACTGGATCTGGAATTGCAGTTGAACCTTTTCGCCTGTTGCTGGCTGATCGTGCCCGCCGTTTTCTTTTCTTTCTCGCAATCGAAGCTTCCTGGATACATTCTTCCGGCCATCCCAGCCGGCGCTGTTTTGCTCGCGGAGTATTTGCGCCAGCGGTTGGGGCGCGAGGAGTCGGTTCCCAAGTGGATCGCCGTGGTTCACGCGATCGTGGCCGCCGCGCCGATTTTTCCCGCACTCGGGATTGCCTATCTGATCGACCGGCATCACGCGCCGTCCGGCGAGCCGCGGCTTATCGCGGTGGCGGTGGCGGTGGTGGTCTGCGTCGGCATTGCTCTGACACTGATCAGCCACGTCGGATTCCGAATGTTGCGCTTCGTCACGCTCGTTCCGGTGGTGCTGGTCGTGGCTTTCATCCTGCGCTTTGGATCGCGAACGATCGATTTGAAAATGTCCGCCCGCCCGTTCGCCGCGGAACTGGCTGCCATCGAAACGAATTCCTTGCCGATCGCAGTATGTGGAACCTCACGCGAACTGGAATACGGGTTGGCGTTCTACCGCAATCAGAATGTCCTACGCTATGAACTGGGAGAAATTCCCGCAGGCGAGCATCTGCTCGTGACCCCGCCGGCCTGGAAGAAAAATGTGGATGAACTGACCGCCGGCCGCCGCCTGACGTTGCTCGGTTACTTCCCCCCGCAGAACGTGGATTATTATTTCGTCGCTCCGGAACGGCGCTAGGCCCCAACCAGCACCGGGTTTCCGAATCATTGGCGGCGCATGACGGCTACCCCATCGGGTTACAGCGTGGAAACCGGCGCCTGGTCCAAAAGGTGCCGTCTCAGGACGGCGACTTTCTCTTCCGCAGTGTGATGCTTACGCCGGTTTCCCATAGGTTCTCCCCACCATCCTAGCCTAACGGAAAAACGCGTTTTCCATTTCCGGGCTGAGGCAGGACAACCTCCACTCCGTACTCGTATCCCTTTTCGAATGCCCTGAGATTCAGATCGCGAAAACTCCGGCGGACTGAATCGGAAAGCGACTTTCCGCAAGGCATTCGCACTGAGAAGTTCTGTCACTGCAGTGAAGAATCCAACCATTACAGGATTCAGAACCGCGCGCGTGCCCATCTGTTCGGGAAAGCGCGTCGCCGGAATCGCGTAGACCCTCGGGATCGCCCTTCAGGTCGTCGACCCGCATCAAATCTTCTTCGACGATGGAGCATGCCGCCCGATTTGAGTTCAAGCGCCAAGCGGTTGTACGCCGCTTGCGAGCTGATGACCATGATGTCAGGCCGCACGGGGTAGGGTACAGCACCGGCGAGTCCGAGACCAGCAAGCTCCCGTTCTCAACATGCGAGGAAATCGAAACCGGCGACCGAGCTAATGTGCTGGCGAACGGGCGTGGTGACACCGATCACAGAAGACCTTGCGGAAGTATGCCTTGCGATTCTGACCGTGCATTCCCGTGTTCGCCCGGTTTGCCTCCCATCCGCAAAACCCTCTACACTCGAATTTTTGCGGCGGATGCCATTCCCAATTAGGGGTGACCCACCGAACATGCATTTCGTCGGTGAGGAATTTCGGCCGCCCTCGCAGGAGCCCTTTTTGGAGATTCTCGATCTCAGGCACTTTTCCGCCGTTGACCTGCGCCCCTTGCTCGATGAGGAAATGCACGTCTGGTCACGCCTTCTCTCCTGGGACTACGCCGGTTCGGCGGAGATGATTTTGCGTTACGTGGATGCGAAGATTCTGCCGGGCTATGCCGCGGTCGATCGCGGACGCGTGTTCGGCTACTCGTTCTTCGTCTACGAAGGCAGCAAGGGAGTGATCGGCGATCTTTTCGTCGCCAATGGTGGCCGCTTGCCCGATTCGCGCCATGTTGGACTGCGCCTTCTCACGCACGTCATCGAAACTCTGCAGCAGTCACCGGGCATCCATCGCGTCGAAGCACAACTGCTCGCGCACGACGCCAACGCCGTGTCCCGCCCGTTTCTGGAGACCGGATTCCAGCGCCATCCCCGGCTTTTTATGGTGCTGCCGTTCACCAATTCCGCGGCGGAGCAAATTCCGCTTCATCCGGAAGTGGAAATCCGTCCCTGGACCGAAGCGGATTACCAGCCCTCTGCCGCGGTGATCACGGCTTCCTACCGCGGACACGTCGACGCGCAAATCAACGACCAATACCACGCACTCAGCGGCTCCTTGCGCTTTCTGAACAACATCGTTCGCTTTCCCGGGTGCGGGATATTCGATCCCGGCTCGTCGTTCGTTGCGCTCGATCGCCGCGCTCGTACGCTGATCGGCCTGATTCTTTGCTCGCGCGTGCGCGACGACGTTGGCCACGTTACGCAAGTTTGTGTGCTCCCCGAGTATCGTTCGCGGCGTATCGGCGAGGTTTTGCTGGCCACGACCATTGCGGCTTTGCGTGGAAGAAATTTCTCGATGCTCTCGCTGACAGTCACGGAAGCGAATGCCAAAGCTGTCGCCCTCTATAAGCGCATGCACTTTGACAGCCAACGTGTGTTTGACGCGTTTGTATGGGAAGGGTGAAGACAGCCCTCGGCCATCAGCAAAATTTCCGGTGCAGAGATATGTATCGCGGCTCAACCCAGATCGAATGAATCACATCCGCGGCGTTGGTGAACCCCAGCCCCGCACGCCCATCTTCGTCATATTTCCACGAGCCGAATTGGTTTTCCGACAGCCTCACTGATCGCGCGCAGGCGCTCCGATGGAAGACCGTTTAGGAGAAGAACCACCATGTCGCCGACTCTCGGTTTTCTGCCCGGTGGGAACGTCATCCGCGGCGGTTTGTTTTGTTAAAAGCGTGAGCTAGGAGGGTTGAGGCCAGAAGTCCGTTATCTGCGCACCAGCCACATGAGCCAGCCCGCGACGATCACCCCGCCCAGAAACATGGCGAAGCAGTACAGACCGTAGCGGATCATTTCGCGCGTGGTGTCGCGGTGCGTGATGCCGAAGACGATCGAGGCAAAAAAAGCGAACACCGCCGCGGCGCTGAAATGAGAAAGGGTAATGGTCATTGAGGAAATCCTGCTGCAAAGGTTTTAGTCGGGAACCGGGAACTGAGAACGGACAACTTCTTCATTGTTTTTTCCCAATCGCAATGTGATAGGCGTCGGCGACCGCGATGAAGTTCAACAATCCCGCTACGATCATAAATTTCGTGCCGTAATCGGCCACCGCAATCGCGATCGCGCTCTGGCCCCAGTCCATTGCGAGTGAAAAAACGTAGAGCGCGCCTGAGCCCACATCGCCAACAAAGCCCAAAATGTCGAGAATGTCTCCGCCATTCGCCTTGTAGATGCGCCCTTGCATGCCCAGCCCCAGCAGGAACAAAGTTACGATAGAGATGAACAGCAGCGCGCCACGAACCCAGCGTTTCTGAATCATGTGCCCGGCGCCGGGAATGAACCATCCTATCGCGGGCGCCAGCACTGCCATCGCGCTTACTGGCTGAGCCTGCGCTGCATTCGCTTTTTCTGTCGTCGAGTTCGAGTTCGCCATTCTAAATCGTCACAATCTCGCGTTGAATTTTTCCGGTCACTTCCGCCGACTTCTCCCGCACCAGGACGTTAACCTCGCTGCGCACGCCAAACTCCGGCAGATAGATTCCCGGCTCGATCGAGAAGCAGGAATTCGGCAGAATCTGCCGATCGTCGTGAATTTCCAGATCGTCCATGTTCGCGCCGTTGGAGTGAACGTCCGTTCCAATCGAATGTCCGGTGCGGTGAATGAAATACTGTCCGTAACCGGCTTTTTGAATGTGCCCACGCGTCGCCCGATCCACCTGCCATCCGGAAATGCGCTGGCCGGCGTTGACCGCCTCCAGCACCGTTTTTACACCCGCGTCGCGCGCATCGCGCACAATCTGAAAAACCTCGCGCATGCGGTCCGACGGCTCTTTTCCCACGAATCCCATCCAAGTGATGTCGTAATAGACCGCGCCCGGAGTGTTCTTCTTGCCCCAGACGTCCATTAACACCAGGTCGCCTTCGCGAATGGGCACGGGAGGGCTCGCATTCGGTTCGTAGTGCGGATTTCCGGCATTCGCATTGACCGCGATGATCGGCGGATCATCTGCCAGCAGATTCTCGCGCCCAAACGCTTCCACATACCACCGCTGGATCGCGTGCTCGGTCGTGCCCCCGTTGCGCACGCGGTGGCCAATTTCCTTGAATGCCTCCGCCACGATCGAATCGATCGCGTCGCGCGCCGCGAAGTGCGACTTGATTTGATCTTCGCTCCACGTCGATTCGAACTGCGCCACAAGATCGGCCGAGCTGATGATGTTCTTGCCCAGGCCGCGCAGCAGATCCACAGTGCCCGCATCCACCAGCGAAATCGTGAAGACACTATTGTTGGGCGAATACTGCATCGCAATATCGCGGTGCTTGGCCAGAATCGACTTCAGCTGATCGAACAGTTCCTGCCAACCCGAATACTGGTG
>JASHRE010000595.1 GCA_030037515.1 Candidatus Sulfotelmatobacter sp. | reverse complement strand
GTTGCACGCGGGCGAGGAATTTCCCGCCAATTTTTCTTTAGTTCCGAGCCCGGCGCTAACCATTCGCGGCTCGGTGGCGAATCTGCCTCCGCGCGCTTCCGCAACCATTCTGCTGCAGGCGAATGATTTCAATGTTGTGTTCAATGGCGCCGAAGTGCACAAAGACGGCAGCTTCGTCATCTACGACGTAGCCCCTGGCACATACACGATCGTCGCGAGCGTCGACAACGCGCCGGTTCCGATGATCGCCCGCCAGTCACTGCAAGTGACCTCGAACAACATCGACGGCTTGCGCCTCGTTCCGCAAACGGGCGCGACGATTCGGGGCCAGCTGCATCTGGAAGGAAAAAACGCTGGTCGGCTGAACACCAGTCCGATGGCGCTTGTGCTTCAGCCCTCGGAGGAACAATCCGACGCAGTCCTTCAATTCAGTACAGGAATTGATTTCTCTCCTGTTGCCGAAATCGCGCCCGGAGGCACTTTTCAGTGGACCAACGTTCCACCGGGTGATTATTCTCTTCGCCTCAGCCGGGAACGCAACTTTGCTACCGATTGCTTCCTGAAATCTGCCATGGTTGGCGGCCGCACAGCAGATCTCTCTGCGATTTCCGTCGAGGGCGGGGTGATCACGCTCGATGTCATCGCCAGCGCCGACGGCGGAGTCGTCGAGGGCATAGTCACCGGTCTGCAAGGCCAGCCAGTCGCCGACGCTGTGATCGTCGCCGCTCCTGAAACCTCGCTGCCCCTGCCTGGGGATCACTTCAGCAAAACCGGCAGCGATCAGAATGGACGCTTCTCGCTCCACGGCATCGCGCCCGGCCAGTACTCTCTGTTCGCGTGGGAAAACGTGGAAGACGAGGCATACTACGATCCCGAATTCCTGAAGAATTACGAACCCCAGGCCAGTCCGCTGCGAATCTCGGAAGGCGATCGCAAGAATGTGCAGCTGCAGGTGATTCCAACATCCGAGGATTCACAATGAAACAGGAGAAAATCCACCGTTCGCAAAAAAAGCCCAGCATTTCGCTGGGCTGAATCCTGGAGATCGGTCTTCTATTTAGTGCGACATGTCTCCGCCGGAGTTATCCGTGTTCCCGGCGGTTTTGCATGTCTTCGATATGTGCTTCAGCGAGCTGACTGCGATCGTCGGTCCGTTCGCAGATGCCTGCCCCTCGGCGTTTGCCGACGCGCCTGCACCCGACTCTGTGCCCGTCACCTTTACTTCATGACCAACGTGATTTGCCAGCTCGGAAGAGTCGCCAGCCAACTGGTAAGTCATTCCTTTATGGCTGGTGAGCACGTACTGCCCGTTGGCTTGACTCAGGCATCCGGTCACAGTTTTTTGCGCGCCGCTCGCCTGACCGGCCGAGGTTTGCCCGTAACCGCCGCTTTGTTGCGCTCCTGTTTGCCCCGATCCTGATTGCCCCGTCTGGCTTGAGGTTTGTGCCGCCATCCATGAGGCCCCAAGCAGCAATACTGAGAACAGCAGTATGTTTCGCATACATCCTCCAAAATGTAGATCTTCGAAATGTCGACTTTCACTGCTTGCGCACTGACCCACCGCACAAGCTTCATCCCAGAGAAGTGGCCATTGGTTTCGAGTCTGGCCCGCTCGATCAGGTGCAGCAATAGGGCGTTCCCCCGATATTCTGCAAAACCGCCGCCACGCATTACCTGGGAGCTAACGCTCATGTTTACAAGAGCTTGCCCACGCATCTCGCCGACAAAGACGCTCATCTAATTGAGTAGATCAATGAATTGGAGCAAAACTCAGGAGGAACAAATCTTATGAGGCTGGCAAGATGGAGTTCGGTCGCCGGAACTACCCTTCTGGCGCTGCTTCTGTCTCTGCCCGCGTGGAGTGACACAACTACGGACAGGCACACGGCAATGCCAGGTACCCTTAACTATGTAGAAGGACAGGCTACGATCGGCGATCAGGCGCTCGACGCCAAGTCGGTCGGCTCGGCCAATGTAGAAAACGGTCAGTCGCTGACCACGGGAAAAGGCAAAGCCGAAATTCTGTTGACTCCGGGTGTGTATCTCAGGCTCGGTGACAATAGTTCTGCAACCATGATTTCCACGAGCATCACCGACACGGAGGTCGCGCTGAATCAGGGCGAGGCGATGCTCGAGGTCGATCAGATTTATCCGGAAAACAATATCGTCATCACCCAGGATGGAGCCCGTATCCGCGTGTTGAAGACCGGTTTGTACGCTTTCGATGAAACCGCGCACACGATTCGGGTCTTCGACGGCAAAGCCAACGTCAAAGCCGGAGATCACAACGTAACGGTGAAAAGTGGTGGCGAACTTGCTCTTGGCAACGCCGGAAAGCTGAAGGCAAAAGACTTCAACAAAAAGAAAATCGCCGACAACGACGATCTCTATCGCTGGAGCAGTTTGCGTTCTCAATATCTGTCGGAAGCCAACATCAATACGGCCCAACTCTACTATGCAAACGGATGGTGGGGTCCGGGATGGTGGGGTCCGGGATGGTGGGGCGGCACGGGCTGGTTCTGGAATCCGTGGTATGCCGGATTCACCTTCATGCCGTGGAATGGCTATCTGTACAGTCCATTCGGATGGGGATTTTATTCGCCGTACTGGGCCTATCGCGCACCGTATCTGGTAGGCGGCGGATTCCATCCCTTTGATGGATCGCGGCCAGTTGCGATCGGTCACGGATTCCACGGCAACGCCGTCAGCGCCTTCATCGGCGGAGGCCATATCGGCGGCGGCAGCGTCGGATCCGTCCACTCTGATGGAGTTGCAGGATTCCGCGGTGGAGGCTTCGGCGGCGGAGGCTTCGGCGGCGGCCGCGGCCGTTAATCGAAACGGAAGACTGATCGATGAACAATCGAAAGACTGACGATGCCCCACCCTACGCGGTCTGGGTAGGGTGGGGATTTTATTTTCGGGTGGTCCTTCCTTGTCCTCACTTTCTGCAAGGACGGGCGCGCCCTCTGCGGTTCATCCCTACTGATTAATATCCTGCCTGGCTTGCAACTTCTTCACGTATCCTTCCAGTGCAGTCTTGTTCGAATCCGGCGCGCCCGCCAACGACAATTTAACTTCCTTCACCGCACTGTCGAAGTCCCCCTGCGAGCTGTAGACGCGAGCCAAGCCAAGATGGGTCGTCCAGTAATCGGGAAATTTCTTGGCTGTCGAACGATACACGGTGATCGCCTCATCCTGTTTCTTTTCCCCCTGCAACTGGCGAGCGTAAGTATAAAGCTGCAGGGCGTTCGCCATATCCAGCGCCTTGGCGCGGAACACGGCGGCATCCTGAGGCCGGCCGAGCGCTTCCAGTATCCGTGACTTGCTCATCAAATTGTCATAGCGCTCTTCCACCTGGATCGATTTATCTTCATCCTCGAGCGCTTCTTCGAGATTGATCTTGTTCGCCAGGAAATATCCGGCTGCATCGTCCCAGCCTTCCCAGTAATACTGATTCATACCGCGAATCTGCTCGTGAATGCTGGCCGTCACAATGGCATTCACGTCCACGCTGACCTGGAATGGCACGACAACTTTATCCCAACGCATGGTCACGATCGTCGAATCGGGCTTCACATCGTCGAAATCGTAGACCAGCGCATTATGGAACTCGCTCGACTGCGGCTTTACCGTCACGCGCAGCGCATCTTCGTCCTGCTTATAGCTAAAGCTTCCCCACGCGGTCGAAGTTTTCGAGAAAATCACCGTCCACTCGCTTTCGCCGGGAATCATGTGCAGGCCGTAGGTTCCCTTGTCGAGTGCATGACCCTCGACCGTGACTGGATCACTGAATTTGATGGTCGTGTTCTCATTCGCTCCGGCACGCCAGACTTCTCCGTACGGAATCACTTTGCCGAAAATCTGGCGTCCATTCACCAGTGGCCGGTGGTAGTTGATGGTGATGTCAGTAATCCCAATACGCTGGCTGACGAGCGCATGCTGGCTGGCGCGCGGCAGGTTGAGCATCAGCGTTTCGCCGGTTGCAGTTTGGGCCTGGCTAAGTGTTGATAGGCAGGCAGTGGCAGCGAAAACGGATAAGGCACTCTTTATCTTCAGGAGAGAAATTCTGGGCATGGCGGTCTCCTTTGCAGCTGATCGGGTCCTAGATCGATCAGCCGGATGTTTGAACCTGGACCTGGAACTCGGGACTGAGCACACGTGAACCCGAGATGCTGTTGGCTTTGGACGAATGGGAGGTAACGGGGTGAGCAGAGTCAAGGCGTGAGTTTGTAGTGGCTAGCTGTAACCGGACGACATTTTGCCGGGCAGGTCTTGCAATATCCACGAAGTTCATGATCTTTCACCTGCGTGGCAATGGTGCCCATTTGAATTTTCCGCCGAAGATTCTCACAAAGACTTGCTCTTGACAATCGCCACCCACATAAGGGACAATCTTTTAGGCGAATAAAAAGCGAAAATAAAAGCCGGTCCGCCTCCGGAGCTCTCAGCCAGAAGGCCTAGCCCCGGCGCTCCCTGAAATTTTCGAGGTATTTATGTCTTCCGCGGTGGTTTCCACTTCGGCGGCTCAAAGCCGCCTTTTTGTTTTTGATGACGAATCCGCGCCCGAGGTGTCTTGTCATCCTGAGCGAGTCGCAGAGCCTGCCCTGCACTGGGGTGCCCCATCCTTGTCCCGCCGTTCTTGGGCAGGGCAGGTTGGGGGTTTTGACTTTCGCACGAGCATTTCCGAGTGTCGACACAGCTTGTCGAGGGGGTCCCTACCCTGTTCCGATCCCCGATTGGCGCACATCACTCCCGCTTCCCGCCTCACCATCCGTCCCGCACCCGAGATGGTTTCGAGCGGCATTGCCCTCCTCGACGTCCTTACCGGCGGCCTGCCCCGCGGATGCATCACCGAAATCTGCGGCCCCGCTTCCTCGGGACGCTCGAGCATACTTTTGGCCGCTGTGGCCGCGGCAACTCGTCGCGGAGAATGCTGCGCACTCATCGATGCCAGCGACGCGTTAGATCCTTACTCCCTCGCGGCAGCTCGCGTCGACTTCGATCGCCTGTTGTGGGTGCGCTGCGGAGATTCTTCCCCAAAAAACAGGTCAATACAGAGACAAAAAGACACCGAGAAAAGCGACAATGAACCAAACCATGGTTGCCCAACCCTTCTTTCGCGTTTTGTGCGAAAAAGGACGGAAGTTGATTCGCGATCCGCTCTGAATTGTGAGAAATTGGAATTCCGTGCCTCTGAGCACCGCCTCGAGCAGGTCCTCCGCGCCACCGATCTGCTGCTCGAAAGTGGAGGCTTCGGCCTGATCGCGCTCGACCTCGCCGACGTCCCGCCAGAGTCGGCGCGGCGCATTCCGCTGACCACATGGTTCCGTTTCCGCCGCGCCATCGAGCACACGCCCACGACCCTGCTGGTCATCGAGCCGCAGCCGATCGCCGGCAGTTGCTCGACGCTGCTGCTGCAACTCAGTTCTCAGTTCTCAGTTGTCAGTTCTCAGAACACCGCTCAACCTGATGAACAACAAATTCAGGAACAAGAGCGAAAACCTCCGCACACACAATTGCTCACCGGGCTGGAGATTTCAGCGGAACTCATCCGCTCGCGCCTGGGGTCCCAATTCTCAGATTCCAATTCATCCTT
>JASHRE010000594.1 GCA_030037515.1 Candidatus Sulfotelmatobacter sp. | reverse complement strand
GCGACGACGGCTGCGATGGGTTATTGAGGAACGAAGCTGATGTCATCCAGCGCGAAATCGTTCCAGCCCGTATCGGTATTGAGATCGTAAATCGCCAAAACGGCGCGAATACTCGATCCCGAGCTCCACCTAAAACTGAAGTTTTGCCATCGTCCGCCGTTATCAGGGCTTTTAACCGGGATATCACCAGTCCCTACGGCGTCTCCATTGATGCGAAGCTGCAGATGGGGAATCGAATTGCTGGAGTGGTCGACTTCGGCGCCCCAAAACGAGAAGGCATAGGTCGTGCGAGGCTTGACGCTTACCGTCTCTTTCCATATCGGCGTTGAGGCGCTGTTGGCGCCGTTCACCAACAGCATCTTGCCCGAGCCGCTGGTGTGGTCGCCGCCGTTGTACCAATCCGGATAGGCACCGTCGGCCTGCGATGGGTTGGTGGCAATCGTATAAGAGGTTGGTCCGTTCACATTGCCGTACGTATATCCCGAGGTAAAACCCGTGTTACCGCCCTCAAAATTGCCATTGACGATCAAGTTTGCCGGGGCATCACTTGCCAGTTCCGACGCGGTAACCTTGGCATACTTGCCTGACTTGGCGAATACGAGGTCGGCTCCCTCGGTTACATTTTGTGTGTTCTTGATCACGAGGAGCAGGACAGTTTGCGGGCTGAAACATTGTGTCGCAATGTCCGCGCCGCCTCCCCCGCCTTCCGCGAATGAGTAGCTGAGGGAGAACTGCCGTGGGGGATTTTCAATTCGCAGAACTCCGTTTCGGAATTGTGAGGTGACATCCGGTGGTGTTCCGCTCGCGTCCGGGTCGCGACTCAACCCTATGCTGAACCCGCCGCTAATGGGCGCCATCGTGCCGGCGTGGACAACTCTAAAAAAGATGGTGCAGGCATGGGAGAAGCTGTCTTTGGGGAGCACCGAGGCGCTTGCATAGTCCTCTGGGCCGCCACCGGTTTCCTCCGCTATGCGCTTCAGGGTTGTTTCGTCCGCCGATCCGAACGCCTGCGTGACCCCGCCGGTGATCTGGACGTGTGATTGGCTGCCGGGTGAATTCATGGTCACCGTCCCGGACGCATTCACTGTCATTTCGGCGGAGCCGCTGAAGTTCTTCCAGGTGTTGCCGTCCCACTTCGTGGTCTGACAATGGGCGGGCGGAACGAACAAAGCCGGGTTCGAGCGGCCCACCTTCAGGCTGGTCAATTCGAGGATAGACAGATCTCCTCCCTCACCCGAAGGCCCGAACGCAGCAAGCGTGTAATCGCCTCCCTCGAGGCCTCTTTCTTTGAAAACACGGCTCGTGGCCGAGGCCGCGCCACTCGGGTTGAAGTAGAGCTGGGCGAGCCCGAAGTTCGTCTGCTCGAAATAGAATCCCCCCAATCCGGTTCGCCGGGGTCTCGCTTCGCCAGTCCAACGGTCGCCCGAAGACCGGATGGAGTATTGGTAGTTGGAGTCCTTGCCCGGGTCGTGGTCGAGTCCGATGGTAACCTTATTGCCGTCGGTTGTTGAAGTGTGGATCGATTTGATCAGTTCATCGAGCGAGCACTCTCGGTGAAGGGCGGTGTTGCGGCATTGCCGCTCCAGGTTCTCGATGCTTTCCATGAAGATGAAGGCGACTTTCTCCTGCGGCTTGAATTGAACGTTTTCGCCGTTGTCGTACTTGGCCGAAACCTTGATCTGCGACTCCCGGGTCTCCTGGGTTTGCTGGAGCACCGAGCCGGGGATCTCGATCTTGACGGGCCGGCCAAAATCCTTCGCGATCCAGACTTTCATGACGGGAGGCAACCCTGGATCCGCCACGCCGCCTGACGTCCGGATCTCTTCGATGTTGCACAACACTCCCGCCGCCATTCCGGTGCCGAGCGGGATGATCTTGGTCGTCGGCGACGCTTTGGGGACGGACATTTGTCCCCAAAGGACGTTCACCAAATCGAGGTCCGGCGCCGCCGAATCGGGAAACGTGCTTACCTGACAGGTGTGCTGGTTGGGGGCGATGGCATAGCGCAGATGCTTGTCGAACAGGATCAGCCAGTCGGTCTCCGTTTTCTGTTCGCTCGCAAGTTTTCCCGGCGCGGGCGAGTTGACCCGCTGTACGGCGCCATCCACATAAACGTACATCGGAGTCGGAGGTCCGCCGAACATGGTAATGAAGGGATTGTTCATCACCGCGGAAAAAGGTTGATAACTCTGCGCGTAAAGCGCATGACTTGCTCCAAGCAGAGCCATCCAGGCGATTGTCACGAAGACGGCGCGCATCGCTCACCTCCCTAATCGATTTGGGCACAACCCCACACCAAGCCCCCCATCCGTTTCTACGCTGGCCCCCCCAGCGCATGTGAATAGGCGGCGAACTGCTGTTTTCCGTCCGAAGGCGGAACGAGTTCGATCAACCGCTGCTATGTCATATAGCGGGAATTCACGGAAAAGACCGGCAAGTAAAAGAAAAAAGACCGCCCCCGGAGCGTGATCGATATTCGGGTGCGGCGGCGGTGCAGAACTACGGCGGGATTGCGCCGGTGACAGAAGGGAGCGCAAAAAGAAATGAGCACGCTTCCGCGGGGCGAGTTTCCAAGTTTCAGCGGCAGAGTTTTCACGGATGGGCGGAAGGCTCGATTGCGCAGCCGGTTTGGGCGCGCGCCCATTACCGGCGCAGCTCGAACGCGGCAAGCAGCACCATGCCGAGCTGCGGACCTGGCCGACTCGCATCGTGTTTCGTTGCCGGCCAGATCGCGCGACGTATGACGAGACCCGATATCTCGCGGTCTTCAAGCGACCTTGGCACCCGTCGGGAGCTGCCAAAGTAAGCAACGCTCAATCGGAATTGATTTCCATCTGGCGCGGAGGCAGCGCGGGCACATCGGGATGATCGGAATCCCGCCAGAAGATTTTGAAACACTCGCCTTCATATTCCGGACGCCACTCCGATCCGTCAGCGAAGGTCAGCAAAGAGGGAAAGAATGCCCAGCCCATCACGGTTCGTGCGCTGGCGGCAGGGACGCCGCGTTTGACTAGGGTTTGCGCCTCCCCGGGCGACAACGCCTTGGCGGATTGCCACTCGAAGGCGGACGGGCGCCGGAGATCCCGCGGAGCCAGGAACATTTCCGATGTCATCGTAAGCTTCCGAATCGCCTTCGCATCGGCGTTTTGGATCGTGAGTGAAAATTTCTCGGGAGTCTTCCAGAATTCTCCCCCTCGAAACTCGATCGGGCATGCTCGATCGGGAGGTCGGTAGACGGTAAACGCTGCCATCATGCCCGCCTCCATGTGATCTTCCACGTGGCAATGGAACATCCAGGTTCCGGGATTGTCGGCGATCATGTCCACCGTCTTCATGCTTCCGGGAAGAAGCTCGACCACGTCCGTGTGGCGGCCATCGTCCAGCACGGTTTCGCCATGCCAATGCGCACTGTGCACGTCGATCTCATTGCCCATGCCGAGCACATACCAGCGCACCCTCTCCCCCTGCTTGATATACAGGCCGGGAAGATTGCCGAAGATGAATCCATTCATGGAATAGAAAAGGCCGGCAGGCTTGCCCGCCATCTGGTCGAAAATCATGAATGAGACAACGAATTCACGGTCAATATCCTTTGGCGAACCGTCAGGCTTCGCTTTCCCTTTGGCCGTGATGATGATCGGTCCCAGCAGACCGGAGTTGATTTCCATGCCCGGATCGACGTGGGAGTGATACCACCACACGATGGAACTTGGCTGTCCGGGGCCCGGACCGCTGGCGGCATCGGCCAACCAGTGGTACGTGAATCGTTGTCCCGGCGCCACGCGGTCGCCCTTGCCGAATGGGAGATAGAAGGATCCCTCATTGTCTTTGTCATAGTGCAAGCCATGAGGATGCATGCTGTGTGCGACGTGGCTTCGATTCAGAAAATCGACGATGATTCGGTCGCCCACCTCGGCGCGAATGATCGGTCCGAGAATTCCCAGCCAATCTGGCTGCGGCTTGCGGATGGTAAAGGTATCGTCCAGGTATTCGATGAAACGACTTTTCGGCCACTGCAGCTTCAGAGACCATGGCTGCGGGATGGGCGTGGCATTGAGCAGATTCATTCCGCTTGGGGCATAGTTCCAGGAAATATCCTCAGCGGCAATGTAGTAGTGGCGGGTGGTGGCAGATGCCCTCGGAGCTGGCAGGAGCAAGACGATGCAGGGCAGAACGAGCCGCGCAATTTTCACGAAACGAC
>JASHRE010000593.1 GCA_030037515.1 Candidatus Sulfotelmatobacter sp. | reverse complement strand
TCACTTCAAAGGCAGCCAGCCGTTATCCGTTCAAAACGAGTTTGTTTTGCCCTGCTGTCTCTTGTCGAGGCAATTCGGTTTTGGTGCGCCAGCTTGGCACACCGCACTTTAGGCACGTGTGCGCGATGAAGAGGCCGGTCTCGCAGCAGGTCCAGTAGAGAAGTAGAGACTCCATTCCCGTGCTCCTTCGCGCGCATTCCTCGCACATCGCCGCAGAGTCAACTCAATACAGCCCGGATATCTGGACGAGACCGCTCCGCAGCGGTGGGATGCGGTTGCCGGCGCGTGAAATAGCGGCAGATGGGATGCCTGTGCGGGCGTAGGACTTCTGGCAGTCAGCCGATGATGGGCCGCGCATATCGCCCTCCATGTAGGCGAGACCGGGGCAACGCGAGCAGTACGCGGTGTGGCTGCACTGAGAGCAGGTGTGCAAATCCCGCACATGAACCGAACGCAGCTCAATGAAGGCCGGTGAGTTGTACCAGATTTCGCGGAAACTCTGCTTGCGCAGGTTGCCACATGGCATGGGGAACTGCACGCAGGGGAAGACGTCGCCGAAAGGCGATATGTAGGCCAAAGTGTGGCCGGCGCTGCAACTGTAACCGTCAAGAATTTCGTCGCCGACAGTGGACACAGGAGAGCAAAACTCGGCAACGTCGCCGACAAATTCCTCGGTGCGCATCACTTCTCGGAGCTCGTTCATGGTGATACCGAGTTTTGTGATCGACCGGTCGCCGTTGAGCATGGGCGTGATGGTCGGGTCGATGACGAAATTTACGCCCAGTTCCTGGGCCATCGCCTTTACCGCTTTGGCATCTTGTTGGTTGAACTGCATCAATACATTGGTGATCGAAACCTTGACGTCGTTCGTCCTGAGGTGACGGATCGCTTCCAGCGTGCGGCGCAACGATCCGGGCAGCTTCGTGATCGCATCGTGGACTTCCGCGCGGTGGGAATAGACACTGATCTGGACTTGCTCGATGCCTAGTCTCCTCAGGCGCACCGCTTCCTCGGGTCCAATCATCACAGCATTGGTTTTCAGCTTGACGTTGAAACGAAGCGCACGGGCGTATTCAAGGATCTCAAAGCAATCGCGGCGCAGAAGCGGCTCGCCGCCGCTGATGCTCAAGAAGAACGTGCCCACGTCAGCAAGCTGGCAGACGACGTCCTTGATCTCGCCGGTGGTCATCTCGCCCTTTCCATCGTGGTCGAGATAGCAATGGACGCAACGCTCGTTGCATCGCCAGGTGATGTCCAAGTGCGCGCTCAGCGGCACGCCGCGGGCGGTTGCTTTCTCGTTCATCTCATCGAGAAGACTCATTGACCCTCCGTCTGGCAAAACCGGGGAAACTGCCTCATTTCTCGGCTCCTTGAATGCCGCCGCTCTCCGATGGTCGCGCCGGCTTCGTTGCCGACGCCTGGGCTTGGGCCTTCTCTGGGTTTGCGTAGGGAGAAACAGGGGCGTTAGAGATCGAAAGAATGCCGTGTTCGGCGAGTTGGCCGACAAACTCCTTCGCGTCGGCGTAGGCTTCTTCGCCGGTTACTTCGAACTCAGAGCAGACGCGTTCATGAATGATCTGGGAAAGTGGCGTCTTGCCATCGGCGGCATTCCAAATGGCGGTGCCGACAGCGTTCAACACGAAGATGGTCGAATCCAGCGTTGACATGATCAGCGTGTCATCGCCGAGCGTGCGCGCCGCGATGTGAGCGCTTTGAGAGAGGTACATTTCCGCAGTTGACATCGGTCACCCTATCAGTTCCCAGACTCGCTGGTCGGGGAAGAACGCTAATTGGTACACGGGCACAGCCGCCACAAAGGCGCAGGCCGCATCAAAAACCTGGCGCACCATCTCTGCCTGGTGCGCGAAAAATAGAATGTTCCGGAGCAGGCGCTGGGTTGCCTCTGCCTGGTCAATCTCCTCGATCCGATTTCCCGGCGCTTTCTTTAGCAGGTAAAGCGCTGCAATCGGCGCCGATATATTCTTTCCGGGCTCTCCAAGCTCGCCGGCAAATGGAGTGCCATACGCAAAGTATCGGCCGTCGACCTTGCGGACATAAGACGCTTCATCCGTCAGCAGTGCCACATCGGCGGGAGCCAGGCGAGCCATGGTTGTCTTTCCGGCCTCAGAGACGCCCGAAAAGAGAAAGGCCTTGCCGTTGCGAACCGCACTGGAGGCGTGCAGCAGGAAACCGCCTTCCGGCGCCAGCATCAACGTGTGCACGATGCGCAGCACTGAGTCGATGGAGTACGGATTCGCCGACTGTATCACCTGGCCGCGACGCTCCACGGGATTCCAACTGGCTCGGAAATCGCCCCGCTCCATCCTCCACTCGCAGCCTTCCAGCCAAACTTCCGCATCGGCGTCCGAATCGAACACGTCCGGGTTGGTCACCTCCACGCGCAGAGCAAACTCCGACGTTATCGCCGACCGGATGTAATCGCCATACCGCTTCCGCAAAATCCGCTCAAACTCTGGGTCGGTCGTCTGCACTTCGATGGGCAGACCACCGATGTCGATCACCACTTCACGAGTTGTTGCGTTTTCGGGGAGTTGCACGAACCCGACATTCTACCCTTCGCCTCCGATCGCGGCAATTGCCTTGGAGTGTTGCAAAAACTATCGCCAGCTTACCCGGGAACCCGAGAGATTGAAGGCGCCAAGCCGCCGCGGCCACTCGAAATCTGCGGAGTCTGGAACTGAGCCGCGGAAGGAACAGGTGAACCACTCAGAGCGGCGGAGAAGCGAGACCATGGCTTTCTGCCCGAGCGTGGGCCGTGGATCGACCGCGTGGCGGTTACGCATGACCGTGTCAACCACCCAACGATCTCAGCAGCCTAACTGGCTCATCGACGCCAAGACGCGCGTCTTCCCGGGTAACGATGTGCGATCGACTTCCCGGTGCATCAACTGGTGCACAATCAATCTCTGGTTTCGGGGGAAAACGATGATCGAATCTGGCCCGAGCTCCCACGGATCGCAGCTCCTGACCGTCGCGACGCCGCCCGGCCAAAGCCCCGGAACCGTGCCCGCGGCTACTTTAAGTTGGACTTTCCCTAAAACGGGCGCAACATTGGCGACCAGAGCGAAACACACCGATTGAAGATGCGCTTGTGACATCATGCATGGCAGCTCTACGATGTCTTGCGGCTTAGATGGCAACCGCCTTCGGACTGCACTTTACCGCACTGGAGCGCCATCGTCTCAAAAACACGTTCGTGCCGCACCATGGGCTTCACGTAGGGCTTCTTTGTGGCGCCTTTTTCGTCGCCCGGAGGAATAAGCCGCTGCTGCTGGTCTGTGGAGTTCGTGTTCACTAATGCTCCTCTCTGTTTGGATTTGCGCTGCGTTCGTGTGTACGCCAAAATACGAGATGAATCGGCGTTCACTGATTGAAAACCTAGTCAAGATTACGGTGCGGTTTGCGACGTTTGCACCGCACAGCTCGCCGTGCCGGAAGTTCCGGTTTGGCCGTTTCCTGTGCAACTCGCGTTGCTAAGGTTCGAGTAATAGATCTGCGATTCACCTGCTGCGGTCAGAGAATTGTCCACTACGATACCGGTCGTGCCACCGGCCGAGCCTAAGCCGTTCGTCGGAGCCATGCCGGCGGCGACGTACGATCCAGCCGATGTGCCCACCGCAATGCTGTAGAGGCAAGCGCCCGAGGTTCCTGTACAGGTGAGCGCGCCGGGCGTCACGTTCCCGTTTTCGGTCACGCCGAGGTAGAGATAATCGACGGCCGGAATAGTGATAACGGAGCCGTCAGCGTGTGTGGCAGCCGTTGTGCCAATCTGGCCTCGGGCAATTGTAAGAGTGTTGCCTGCAATAGCCCTTACCAGAATGTCTTCGGTGCCGACCTCAATATAGTTTCCTGCCGCAATGCCCGTCGAGGAGGTGACTGTCACGCTCGTAGCGCCGACAGTGATTCCACCCGCTTCGTTAATCGTCGTCACCGTAGAGGGGTTGCCAGTGTTGTAAAACTCTGTGACCGGCGAGCAAGCGACTCCAGAAGTGTTCGACGTGAATGCCGAGATGGCTGTTGTCACGGTTCCGAAGCCAATCACGTCACCGGAGGTAACAATGCCGCCTCCAGTTTGCAGGGCTACCGCCGCCAGTCTGGGAGTGATGTCGGTGCCCCCAGGATTGGCAGGAGAGCACTCCCACAGATACCCAGTTGTCCCCGACCCGTTGTAGTACACGTTGTCAAAGGTGCCGTCGTACATGTTGGGATACGACCCCACGCCGAAAACAGCTTCTTCGCCGCAGTTGGCTCCGGATGGCCAAGCGGTAGCCGACGTTGCATCGCAGGCGGTCGTACTCGAAGCGATGGTAGTGTTGGTGGCGGAGAACTGGAAGACGCCGCTGCAACCTGTTGTTGTCGCACAGGAGAAACTTGCGTTGGTGGAGGTGTTGGCGTCGTCGCCCACCACGACATAGACCTTTTCCGCTGAAGAATCGATTACAGGACCGTCCACAATGCCGGTAGTGCCGGACGCATAGGTCAGCTTGCTGCTGCTCATCTCGTGAGCGGCGGTCGATGCCTTATAGGAGTAGAGATACCCGCCAGAGTCAGCCACAAAAACGTTTCCAGACGTCGAGTCATAGACAGGACTGGTGAGGACATTGGCGCTGACTGTGATTGGCCATCCGTCCCCCGTGACTTCTGTCGGCGTTCCCAAGAACACGCCGGTAAATCCATGCAGCTTGCCGCTACTGTCGCCAACGTAGACCCTGTCGGCACCGCCGTAGAGATAAAAGGGAGATGAGTCGGTATCGTCGGGGCTGCCGTTGAGGGTAATGGTTGTGTAGCAGGGCGCGGTGCATCCGCGGTAGCTGGTGGTGGCATATGAAGTGGCAGACGCCGGGGAACCCACAGTGCCATTGTTAGTGCCCGCCAACGGCTTCAGAATCACCAGACTGGCCACGCCCGAGCTGACCTGAATGTAGGCGACCTGTGTGCCATCTTCGGAAAGAATCGGGGAAAGGGCCGCCGTACCACCCGTATTGTAGGCCCAGGCGACGTTCGGTACCGATCCGGTGGTGCAGGTGCCCACATAGAGGTTGTTGTAGGCAATTACAGTTGCGTCTGTCCCGCCCACCGATGTCGGGAACACAATATAATCGCTACAGCTTCCCGTGGTTGTCGAGAACGAGTACTTTGCGGGAAATACGTTCGCCAGAACTGGGTTCGCGCCTCCGCTGAAGTCCCCGCCGTCGGAGAGCGTGATAGCCGCGAAATTGGTGTCCGACGCCGTGTAGCCGTTGCCGGCACTGCCTGGCTTGACCGATGTCAGGACGACCGTATTGCTGGACGCCACAGGGGTGATTGCAGCGGTCAGCGTCGTATCGTCGCCAAAGGCGGTGGCCAAGTCGGTTGCCAGTTGATCCGCCGTGTCGTAGGTGTTGCCGTTCCAGTAGTTGAATGTCGTCGCCGTGTCTCCCGGACCGTTTGTGCCGTCGCTGAGAGTGCCAGAGGCCCAGGTGAAGTTGGTCAGAGTTTTAGTGAGACTGATGCTGTTGCCCGTTGTTCCAGCTGCGTCCGCAGTAACTGTGACCGTGCCGGCGGTCGAGGTGGCCGAGACGCCGACCGCCCCGTGCGCTGTGTTACAGCTCGAAATCGCGGCCGCAAGAGCGGAGGCGACCGCCGCCAGTGTCCCTTCGTTGAGGAAGGTTCCGGCAGTTGAAGACGCGCAACCGTTTCCGTCTGCCGCGGCGGGAGCAGCAAGGGTCACTGGACTTGTGGCGTCGCCATTGAGCTCCACGCGGCGGGGATGGCTCGATGAGATTGAAATTGCAGCCGCCGTGGCGTTGGTCAGGGTGACCACGCTGCCGGTTACTGACGCGGACACGTTCGCTAGGTTGGCGTTGACCGCCGTCTCAAAGTTGTCTGCCTCCGTGGCAGTGTCGTCTGATCGAGCGACGCAAATGTCTCCTGCACCGCAGCCCGTTCCACCAGTCTCAAACTCGAAGGTGGTTGTGCCAATCCCGATCGTCTCGCCCGAAGTTGGCTCATCTTCGAAGGTTACAGTGGCTGTAGCAGGTGCGCCAACTGTCAGTGTCAAGGTGTTCGTCCCGCTTGTGATCGTAACGGTTTGGCCGCTCGTTGGCGCCCCAGTGAAGGTTCCCGTCTGCTTCGCCGTCGCAGGTGCAGCGGTAGTGAACTTCTGGCCGTCGACGGTGATGGTTGAGGTCCCCGATACGTTGCCGGACACAGTCCCAACGGTGAGTGTCAAGCTGGCACTTGGGACAGCGCCGTCGTTCATCGTCCAGTCCCTTTTGAGGGCGGGCTTGCTCCTGCCTCTCCCGTCAACCGGAGAGGTCGGCCTTTCGGGTCCGCCGAATCCGAAGGGGTCGCCTCTAACTATCGGGCTTGGAACGGTCTGCTCCGGAGCCACAGGCGTGGACTTGAACGCCGCAGATCCACGCTTTTGCTGCTGCATCACGTAGCGAGAGTCGTTCACAATCTTGAGCCATTCGCTGTAGTGTCCGTTCGTGAATGCATCACTCTCGGAGCCCGGATTGGAAAACATGACATGGTGTGTCGACCAATCCTCGAAAAAGCCGCCGGTTTTCGAGGACGCCGTTGTGGTTTCCTGTCCGAGAGCCGATACGCTGAACGACGCGAGTGTTAGCAAGGCAAGGGTAAGCATTAGCCAACTTGAACGGGGGGACTTGGCATTAGACATAAGCGGCACTCTCCGATAAACACTTCCAGTCGCGATTTTGCAAACCAGCCCGACAGCACGCGCGCGCTCGATCGATTCCTGAATTTAAGTAAGGCACTCGCCGATGTCGGTGACATTTTGGGAACTTTCGGCGACGGGTAGCTAATTTTCGAACCCCCGCGGGCCTGTTGGCACCCGTGGCGGTCCACCGACGAGCAAATTCTAGCGTAAATTCAGAGAGATGCAAGTTCTAATTCACTGGGAAAGTAGCTAATTCGTGCCACAACTGAAGTAACCTGCATTTGCGAATTGCCTCCAGACTCGCATCCCCGGCGGCAGAAGCGCTCCCCTACGCGGCAAACCAGCGCGCTATTGCTCGGCCTTGTTCCCCCCAAAGCCTTGCAAGAAAATTCTGCATAAACCTCCGTGCTCTTCCCGTTGGCCTGCCGT
>JASHRE010000064.1 GCA_030037515.1 Candidatus Sulfotelmatobacter sp. | reverse complement strand
CGCTAAGGTGCAGGAGATCTTTTCGTTTCTATCCAAGAATGGACATCTCGGTGGCGAGCGCTCCAGCGCGGCTCGCCTGAACGGATAAAACATCGAGGTATTGCCCAGCAGCCCCTCAACTGATATCCGTTAGACACGTTCTTCTAAACATGTTCTTCGAACCACCTCTGCAAGCCTGGATGCAAGTGCAGGGTGCGCATCTGTTCCCGAGTGAACCATCCAGTTGCATCTGTTTCCTGCACACAGAATGCGGAAAACGCGCGATCGACATCAGCACAGACGGTGTAGAACTTCCAACCGCCGCCGCAGTCCTGAGCATCGATTCCCGTAATCCGATAGCGTGGAACCGGGCCAATTTCCTCGTCTGCCTCCCTGAAAGCGGCCGCCTCAGGAGATTCTCCTGCCCGCATCGCCCCACCCGGAATACCCCAAGAGCCGGGGTGATCTACCCAGCGTGATCTCTGTTGGAGCAGATAGCAGGGTTCGCCATCCGGGGGAGTGAACTTCAATAAGAGGCCTGATGCCCCATGAGCCCCCCAGTGGACATGGCCGCTGTCACAGATCATCCACCGGTCCATCCAACGATCACCTCGCGAACTTCCAGGTCATGCGGAAGTCGATATACAGAGGGGTGATCTTGATGTGTTCCGCGGCGCGATACTTGGAGAACTTTCCCATCGCGAGAAGAGCCAGAATCGCGCCAGGATTTCCTTGACTGAATTCCAGTACCTTCTCGAGGAACTCGCTCATGTTGGAAGCCGCAAGTCCTGTTCTCTGCACAACGGCACGAGCAAATTCCTCCGCAACGCTGTCTTCGAAGTTCAGAATCTCGCATTTCTGCGATCGGTCGCCATAAAGGGGCTGCAGGAATCCGGTGTCCTCCATGTGGGCGGAACGGGCGACGATGCTCACCGGCGTCGAGCCCCAACTCATAATTTCCCTCACGGCGGAAGCGAACGAATAAGAGGGGCGCTTCAAGTGATCTAGTAGAATGGCGTATTCACCCTCGCGCAGTGAGTCCAGGACAATTCCCTTCAACGACACAGCAGACTTCGCTTTTATGCCTTCCTCATTGCGGAATGACGATTGCGCTCGCGGACTGCCCGCGCGCAGCAAGCTCACGGCCAGGCTGCGAAAAACGGTGTTGATTGTATTCGAATCCTCACAATAAAACGTGGCGCGAAACGAGGGCAACACGTCCCGCAGTAAGAGACTTTTTCCAACGCCGGAGGGACCGTAAATGATGAACGGCCGCCTTTTCACCAGGAACAGGTCGATTCGCTGTCGTTCTTCAGAACGATCAAAAATGAATTGCCGCGACATGCGTTCGTTTGCAGCCATCAAAACGAGCACCGATACGTCAAGAATGTGCTCATCCCAGCATCCTATGTCATCTTGCTACTTAGGACCCTGCGCCTTCCGCCGTAATGCAAGCAATATTCGAAGAACATGATCGTGGGCCTGCATTGCAGCAGACTCACTTTGTCGCCGCTCGATTTCCTCCCGGATGCTCGGCAGTGCGATATCCAGGCATTTCTCGAGCCATTCTTGAATCTCGCCCTGCAACAACCAGTTGGATGTCGTGAGAAGTTCAATCAGGCGCTTGACGGCAAGGTGTTTGTTGGGTAGATCCCCGACTCGAAGGGCTATCGCGCCTGCTCTTGCCGCAATCTCCGGATCACGGTCGTAGAGCAAAGCGGCAATCCGGGTCCAGTCATCGGCAAGCAGCTGCAATGATTCGAGCAGGCGTAAAACGGATCTGCGCCGGCTCCGGCTCGAGGGAGTTTCCCTGGTCCCAGATGGCTCCGGACTCCGCGCGGCATTGATCAGGGCTGAATGCGGAGCTTCGTCCAGCTTTCTTAGTGCCTCCTCGGCCGAACTACGGCAGAAATCATCTTCGAGAGCCGCCACCAATTCCGGCACCGCCTCCGGACGCCGGAACTCTCCAAGAGTTTCTAGGGCCCCCACTAAACGATGGTGGCGCAAGCTGCCGCGCAGAACCTGATACACCTCCTCCGTCGGCCATGCGCTCAGCGCTCGGGCTGCAGTATTTTTCACCGCCTCCTCCCCTTGTGCTGCCACGGGATCGGGAATCGTTCGGTCCAGGCGCAGATAATCGAGCAACACGTCCTTCGCTCCAAGTTCAGTGAGCGCTCGCACGGCACGCTGACGCGGAACAAAAATTCCACTGGGTTTACCGTCGATGAGAAACCGGCGCAACAGTGGAACCGCACGTTCTCCGCACGCCACGAGCATGTCAACTCCAAGTTCGCCTTCATGCAACGAGTTGAGGCTCTGGACAAGCGCCTCGATCTCCTCCTCTGGAAGATCTCGAAACGCCTGACTGCTTTTTGTCTCCATCCAGAGCCTCCCTCGTTTCGCCGTCATTTACCCCAGCGGCTGTAAACGGAGCGGCCAGCATATTTCGCGCTGCGCCCCAACTCTTTCTCAATTTCAAGTAAGCGGTTGTATTTCGCGATACGCTCGCCCCGGCATACAGAGCCCGTTTTGAGTTGACCTACACCCGTCGCAACGGTGAAGTCCGCGATGGTCGTATCATCGGTCTCGCCCGACCGGTGTGACACCACGCAAGTGTAGTTGTGTTTCTGCGCCATCTCGATGCAACGCAAGGTCTCGGTTACAGTGCCGATTTGATTGAGCTTGATCAGGATGGAATTGGCGATTCCCTCCCTTATGCCCTTGGCAAAAATCTCCGGGTTAGTGACGAAGATGTCATCGCCGACCAACTGAGCCTGACTTCCAAGTTTCGTGGTCAGCTTCTTCCATCCCGCCCAGTCATCCTCCGCCAATCCATCCTCGAGCGAGGGGACCGGATATTTCTTGAGCCAGTCCGCCCACAACTCAATCATTTCCTCGGAGCACTTCCGGGATTTGTCGGACTTGTGAAAGATATACTGACCGTCCTTATAGAATTCGCTGGCTGCGGGATCCAGATTAATGGCTATGTCTTTGCCCGGCTGGTAACCGGCCTTTTGAATTGCGGTCAGGATGAGTTCGACCGGCTCTTCATTCGATCGCAGACGCGGAGCGAATCCGCCTTCATCGCCCACGCTCGTTTCATAGCCCTTGACATGCAGGACATCCTTCAACGTATGAAAAGTCTCGGAGGCAGCACGCAAAGCTTCGCTAAAACTGGGAGCGCCCAGTGGCACGATCATGAATTCCTGAAAGTCGACGTTGTTGTCTGCATGCCTTCCCCCGTTGAGCACATTCAGATG
>JASHRE010000592.1 GCA_030037515.1 Candidatus Sulfotelmatobacter sp. | reverse complement strand
TTTGTAAAAGACATCTTCCATCGCGGGCCGGAAACTTACGGCAACCTGCTCTCGCTGATGGGCGTGGGATCGATCTTCGGGTCGCTGGCCGTGGCAGGCCGCGGCAATCTGGCCGCGAAAGGCCGCTTCGCGCTGCTGATGATGGTCTGCCTGGGCGCGGGTATCTCGATCTTCTCGCTCTCGAAGTCGTTGCCCATCAGCTACTCCATGCTGGTGATCGTTGGCGCGTCCATGATGGCTGCCTTTGCCGCGGTCACGTCGCTGGTGCAACTGACCACCACCAACGAAATGCGCGGGCGCGTGATGAGCGTCTACAACTGCGCCTTTCGCGGAGGCATGCCCATGGGCAACCTCATCTCCGGATGGCTGGTTCCAGCATTCACCGCGCCAGTTGTGCTCGGAGTCAACGGCGTGTTGCTGATCTTGGTTGCCTTGTATTTCCTGCTCATCGAGCGCCGCGTCGCGGAGTTGTAAAGATGCTCGGAAGCCCCGAAAGTCTCGCTTCCGGGCCCAAGCGGCGTCACAATCCAGCCCACAGGGCAAGCCGTGGGAGCTGAGTTGGGAGGGGTTCGCGACAGCGAGTGGCGCTGCAAAATGAGCAAGCCTCGAAGGGGCGGAAATGCGTTGGCCGAGGACGCAAGCCCTGGGAAGGGACGTCCGAACCAGTCCCGCAGGCGAGGGAAGAAAACGGCGGATACAGGGGACCGGAGTCAGAACCAGTCGCTGCGATAAGCGATCCACCACGACAGGCACATCAGCGGCAGCGTCGCGCCGACCGCCCACCAGAAGGGAAGCAGAAAGTCGGCGAGCAGGCCGAACAGCGTGAACGTCATCCAGAAAACCTTGCGCTGCATAAAGCGATTCTAAGCGACGATCACGCCCATGATCTCGGTGACGAAGGGCCGCTGTTCGTTGGTCATGTGGGGACAGCCCCGGGGTCCCGGAAGCCGCCGCGCCATCATCTGCGGCGCCAGGCGCAGAAACAACCGCACCATCCGCGCCCGCTGTCACGTAACACCTAGGACAGCCGTCAAAGTCGCCGCTGAGATGAAGGATCGCAAGCTCGCCGCCCGCGGTTCAGGAGGCGGTTCCTGCCGGGGCTCATTCACCGGGTTCGAAGCGGTAGCCGACCCAGGGTTCGGTGACAATGTAGCGCGGGGAGGCGGCTTCGGGTTCGAGTTTCTTTCTAAGCTGGCCAACGAAGACGCGCAGGTATTCCACCTGCTCGGTGCTCTGGCCTCCCCAGATCGCTCCCAGCAGTGTGCGATGATTCACGACTTTTCCCGGGCGCCGCGCCAGATAGGCGAGCAGATCGAATTCTTTCGGAGTGAGGCGCACTTCCTTGCCCTTGACCGTGACTTTGTGCGCCGCCGTGTCGATGTGAAAGTCGCCGATGTTGATGATGGCATCGGGTTCGTTTTCGGTCGGAACGCGGCGCAAATTGGCGCGAACGCGCGCCAGCAGTTCGTTCATGCCGAATGGCTTGGTGACGTAGTCGTCGGCTCCGGCGTCGAGAGCCTCGACTTTCTGCTGCTCTTTTTCACGGACGGAGAGAACGATGATCGGAATCTGCGAGGCCGCGCGCACGCGGCGGCAAAGCTGCACACCATCGACCGAAGGCATCGACAAGTCGGTGATGATCAGATTCGGCGTCCAATCTTTCATGATCTCGAGCGCCATCTCGCCGGAGTTGGCGACGCGGATGTCGTAACCTTGCGCGGAAAGGCTGGTGCGCAGCACGCGCGTGATCTGCGGTTCGTCATCGACAACGAGGATGTGCGGGGGATCAGGCATCAGCGGGCCTCCTGAGTCACGATGTGCACGTCGACGGAGGGCGAGTCGCGCAGGAATCGCTGAATCGCCGAGAGATAAAGATAGCGCTGCCAGCCGGTGCGGGCCGAGCGTCCGAAGATCACCTGTGTGATGTGGTGGTCCTTGACAAATTTCGCGACGCCGTCGGCGACACTGCCGCCGACAGCGCGCACGACGGTCGCGCCAAGATTCTGGGCGAAGCGCAAATTCTCGGCCAGACTCTTCTGGTCTTCGGGACGCGTATCGCGGCCGACGTCGATATAGAAGACGTAGAACTCGCCGCCCATGGCTTGCGCCATGCGCGATCCGCGGGCGATGAGATATTGCGCGCCCGGATTGGAGCTGACGCAGACTCCGATGCGCTCGCGGACGGTGTGCGCCTGCTGCGTGGCATCTTTTTCGAGGATGGCGTCCAGGCTGCGGTCGACCACGCGTGTGACCTGGCGCAGAGCGAGCTCGCGCAGGGCGATCAGATTTCCCGGGCGGAAGAAGTGAGCGAGCGCTCGCTGCGCCCGGTCGACGGGATAGATATCTCCCCGGAGCATGCGCTTTTGCAGGGCCTGCGGCGTGAGGTCGGCGAGCACGATTTCGTCGACACGTTGCATGACCCAGTCGGGAACGGTTTCGCGCACCTGCACGCCGGTGATCTGTTGCACCGTCGGGCCGAGGCTTTCGACGTGCTGGACATTCATTGTCGACAGCACATCGATTTTTGCGTCGAGCAGCTCCATGACGTCTTCATAGCGCTTGACGTGCTTGCTGCCTTCGATGTTGGTGTGTGCGAGTTCGTCGACCAGAACGACAGAAGGCTTGCGGGCGAGGATGGCGTCGACATCCATCTCGTCGAAGATTGTTCCTTTGTATTCCAGCTTGCGCGGAGGGACGCGGTCGAGCTTGGCGGCGAGTTCGGCGGTGGCTTTTCGCCCGTGAGTTTCGACGACGCCAAGCGCGACATCTTCGCCGCGGCTGGCGCGGCGCACGGCCTCGCTCAGCATGTTGTAGGTTTTTCCCACGCCGGGAGCGTAGCCAAGAAACAGCTTGAAGATGCCGCGGGTTTTCTCGGTCGAGACTTCGCTCAACCACTCGTCCGGCGTCTTCGTTGTTGGAGTCGCAGGCATTCTCGTTCTCAGGGACGCGAAATTTAACATCTACATCGTACAATGCGGATGTGAAAAAAAGCGTCGGGACGCAAATCGTGCGCTATACGGTCGTGGTCGGCGCTGTCGCATTGATTACCGCGTTTGCCTACAAGTTGCAATTGAACTCGGCGACCGCGGCGCTGATGTTTATCTTTGGGGTGCTGCTGGCCTCGGCCGACTGGGGATTGCGCTACGCCGTGACGCTGGCGCTGTGCGGGGCGGCCTCGTTTGATTTTTTTTTCTTGCCGCCGCTGAGGTCGTTCACCATCAATGACACCAGAAATTGGGTCGCATTTATTACGTTCATCGTGACCGCGCTGGTGGCGACGAAACTGGGGGATCAGGCGCGGCGCGAGGCGGAGAGCGCCAAGCAGCGGCGACGCGAGGTGGAACGCCTGTACGCGCTCAGCCAGCGCCTGCTGACCAACGAAAACGTTCTGGAACTGCTGAACGCGTTGCCGGGCTACGTCCGCGACACGTTTGCGGTGAGCGACGTCGCGGTGATCGCGGCGGACCATCCATCGATCTATCGCTCGCCCATGAATGCGAGGTTCGATGAGACTGTGCTGCGATCCACGTTGCTGCGGGGAGAACCGGTGAAGGAGGCGGGGATTGCCTATGTCCCGCTGCGGCTGGGAATGCGGACGGTGGGGGCACTGGCGGTCTCCGGATTCGAGCTCTCCCGCGAAACTTTGGACGCTTTGGGAAGTTTGGCCGGGCTGGCTGTGGAACGCGCAAAGGCGCTCGAGGCGCTGAGCAAGCATCGCGCCGAGCAGGAACACGAACGCTTGCGCTCGGCGTTGCTGGACTCGGTTACGCACGAATTCCGCACGCCGCTGACTTCGATCAAGGCCAGCGTGACCACGCTGCTTTCGGCCGCCAAGATCGACGATTTGGGAAGAAGAGATTTGATGACGGTCATCGACGAAGAGACGGACCGGCTGAATCGTCTGGTGGGCGAAGCTTCGGAGATGGCGCAGCTCGATGCGGGCATGTTCCAGCTCGACCTGAAGCCGCAATCGATGTGGGATGCGCTGCAGCCGGCGCTGCAGGACGCGAAGGCGTCGCTCGAGAACCATCCCGTGGAGGTAAGGTCGGAGTATGACAGCTTGCCGAAAGTTCTGATGGACGCACAGCGTATTCGCGAAGTCCTCATGCACTTGCTGGAGAACGCGGGGAAATATTCGCCCGCGGGCGCGCCCATCAAAGTTTCCAGTGAAGTCGAGGGTGATTGGATGGCCACCAGCGTGGCGGACCGCGGCCCGGGAATCGATTCGTTTGAGCAGTCGCTGATTTTTGAGAAATTTTATCGCGGACAGCATCAGCGCTATAGCGCGCCGGGAACCGGCATGGGGCTGGCGATCGCGAAGGTCATCGTCGAGGCCCATGGCGGGACGCTGGGCGTGGTGAGCCAGTTGGGCAACGGATCGGTATTTACCTTTACGCTGCCGGTCGATAAGAATTCGCGTGAAAACCCATACCCTACGAAAACCGCTTAGGGTGGGGGCGCCCGTCGGGCGTTATCGGTTTTGGGCGCGATCTGAATCCTGCTGCAGCCGGACTCGCTATAGCACTTTGAGGATGGCAAACCAATCCTACGTTACAATCGAGTGCTCGTCGTAGGGAATTGCTCGGATCATTCCAATTGTCCAGGGAACCATTCGATGACTGCTGAACTGGCAACCAGAGCGGCTTCCACGCTCGACAGCAAGCGAGTGTTTTACAACCGATTTCTGCTGGTCGTTGCCGGGCTGGGCGGCCTGCTGTACGGCGTGGATGTCGGCATCATCGCCGGGGCGTTGCCCTATTTGCAGGCGACGTCGCACTTCACGGCCCAGAAGCTTTCGACGGTCGTGGCCGCAGTGCTGCTCGGCAGCGTTCTCTCCACATTGTTCGCCGGGCTGCTCGCCGACTGGATGGGCCGCAAATGGCTGATGGTGGTCAGCGGCATCATGTTCGTCCTGAGCATTCCTACGATCGCGCTCTCGCATGGATACGGATCCCTGGTGTTCGGGCGATTGCTGCAGGGAGTGAGCGCCGGGCTCATTGGCGTCGTGGTGCCGCTCTATCTGGCCGAATGCCTGGTCGCTTCAAAACGCGGGCAGGGGACGGGGGTTTTTCAGTGGCTGCTGACCGCGGGCATTGCCATTGCGGCTCTGATCGCGTTCTTATTCAGTTTGCGCCTTGATCATGTAGCGCAAACCGGAAGTGCGGCGGCGGTGTTTGCCTTCAAAGATGCGGCCTGGCGCGGAATCTTCTGGGTTTCGCTGCCGCCGGGAATTTTATTTGTGATCGGCAGCGTGATGCTGAGCGAATCGCCGCGCTGGCTGCTGAGGCGTGGAAAGAAAGATGCTTCGTACGCGGCGCTGCTGCGATCGCGAAGCATCGAACAAGCCGATGTCGAACTGCGCGAGATGCAAGACGTCCTGGCCGGTGAGAAGGCGAAAAGCAGCGCGGGCACGAAGGTGAAAGACTCACTGCTGCGGCGAAAATATGTAATCCCGTTCGTGCTGGCGTGCGTGATTCTGGCCGTGCAGCAGACGACAGGCATTAATTCGATCATCGCTTACAACACAAACATTCTGCTGCAAAGCGGGCTTTCGGATCTCGCGGCCCACGTAGGGTACGTGCTGTTCACATTCGTCAATTTCTTTGCGACCATCGGTGGGGTCGTGCTGGTAGACCGCAAGGGCAGGAAATTTCTTCTCGGCCTGGGCACGGCCGGAATCATTGTTTCGATGGTTTGTGCCGGCGCGCTGTCCCTGCATACGGAAAAACTTCGGGTTGACGCGAAAAGCAGCATTCAGTCAATGGTGACTCCGGAGCAGACGCTATCGCTGCTCTACAACCAAGAGCTTGCGGCGCGTCTGGATGCGAGCGCGGGCACGAGTCCAACGTCGTTAGTCGTGATTTATTCGTATGGAGATTTTCGCGCGGCGAGCCAGGCGGTGCGCTCGGACGATGCTGCGGCGAAGCCGATTGAGATCGATCGATCGAGTTGTGTCCCCGACAACAAGATCGTGGCATTTTTCTCGAATCCGTTTGGCGATCTCGATGCCGCCCGGAGGGCGTCGCTGAAAATCGAGAATGCGCTGATCACTCCGGTTCCCGGGCGCGAAAACGGATGGCTGTTGGCGCTGACCATGTTCGTGTTCGTGGCCTTCTACGCGGTCGGCCCGGGCGTGTGCGTGTGGCTGGCGCTTTCCGAGTTGATGCCGACGCGCATCCGGTCGAATGGCATGAGCATTGCGCTGGTGATGAATCAGGCGGTGTCCACGACGATTGCGGCGATTTTCTTGCCCACCGTGGGCAAGTACGGATACTCGACGATGTTTTTCGGATTCGCCGCGTGCACGGTTATTTATTTCGTCACCGCCGTGTGGTTCCTGCCGGAAACCAAGGGCAAAACGCTGGAAGAAATCGAAGCTATATTTGAGGGAGCGAAGGCGTAATGATGGAGAACGATGGGCATTCTCATTTGATGCGGCGGGAAATTTACGAGCAGCCGCAAGCAATCGCCAAAACGCTGGACATGCATTTGAAACACGACATGATTTTTCCCGGCGAACTCGACGCGATCGAGAGCGCGCTGCTGACCTTTGAAAAGCTGATCATTGCCGCCAGCGGATCGAGCCGGCACGCCGGCCTGGCGGGCGAAATCATGATCGAAGATCTCTCCGGCGTGGCCGTCGACGTCGAGTACGCCAGCGAATACTGCTATCGCTCGACGCACGCCGCGGTGGATCCGATCGTGATGGTGATTACCCAGTCGGGAGAAACGGCCGACACAATTGCGGCCCAGCGGGAAGCGCGGACGCGCGGTGTGAAGACGATTGCGATTTCCAATGTTGCTCCGGCGACGATTCCCGACGAAGCGGGAGCGGCGCTGATCACGGGAGCCGGGCCGGAGCTGGCGATTCCGGCGACGAAAAGTTTTACCACGCAGCTCGTGATTCTGTATCTGATGGCGTTGTTTCTCGCCCGCAAACGGGGGCGGATGACTTCGGAAGTCACACGAACGTATCTGCAGCGTCTGTCGCGGCTTCCCGAGGCCATCGAGCGCAATCTGCGGAGCTGGGATGATCTCGCGGAACGATTCGGAGCGGCGCACTTCAAAGCGGAAAAATTCCTCTATCTTGGCCGCGGCGTGCATTATGCGATTGCGCGGGAGGGAGCGCTAAAGCTCAAGGAGATTTCGTACGCGCACGCGGAGGGATATCCAGCGGGGGAATTGAAACATGGGCCCAATGCGCTGGTGGACGAGAACTTGCCGGTCGTGGTGATTGCGACGTGCGACCACGCCGATCCCGATTCAGTCCTGCGCTATCAGCGCACGCTCGATGTCATGCGCGAGGTGAAATCGCGCCGCGGGCCGCTGGTCGCGGTTGCCACAGAGGGCGATACGGCGGCAGAGCGCATCGCCGACCAGAGTTTTTATGTGCCGGCCGCGCCCGAGTTATTGCTGCCGATTGTGGAGGTGATTCCGCTGCAGCTGTTCGCCTATCACGTAGCGGTGCAGAAGGGATATGACGTGGACC
>JASHRE010000063.1 GCA_030037515.1 Candidatus Sulfotelmatobacter sp. | reverse complement strand
ATGAAATAGGTTCCGAACTCGCCGTGGCCGGGGCGTCCGAAGGGCATATTGTCGCGGAGGATTTTGATTTCTCTACCGTTTTCTTCGATCGTGGTGAGGGCGTTGTGAGCGGATGTGGGCTTTACGGAGTCGTCAAGTTCGATGTCGGAAACTTTTGTGCGGCCGATGATTTTTTCCTGGACCTCGGTCGGAAGCTTGTTCCAGGCGTCTAGATTGTGAAGATACTTCTGGACGATCACGTAGCTTCCGCCGGTAAAAGCGGGATCTTCGTCGCGAATGAAGACGGCATCGGCGGCCGCCGCCCCTGTGGGATTTTCGGTGCCGTCGACGAAGCCGAGAAGATCGCGTTCGTCGAAGTAACGGAATCCGTGCACTTCATCGGCGACCGTGACCGCACCTTCGAGGTGAACCATGATTTGGGTGGCGAGTTCGAAGCAGAGATCCATGCGCTTGGCGCGTATGTGAAAGATTAAGTCACCGGGCGTCGACACGGCGTGGCGCGGTCCGGAGCGAATTTCACGGAAGGGATGAAGTTCGGCGGGACACGGCGAGCCGAACAGGCGGTGCCAGCCATGAGAACCGACGCCCATGATGCAGGAAAGCGCGTCTTCAATAGCACGGAAACCGACGGCGCGCACAAGGGCGGACAGATCGGCGCAGAGGGAAAGCACTGAGGCACGGCTTTCGCAGCCGGGATTGATCGTGACCACCAGAAAAATTGCGGCCTTTGTGAGCGGAGAAGAAACCAGCTGCGACTCGGCCTCGGCCACTGCGAACGGCGGAGCGCTGATGGGGTCGGACGTCATTGGAATATTCGCTGCGGGCCGAGAGAAATCGGTTCTTGCGAAAGTGCTGCCTGGAGACCTTTCAACGGAAGCGACAGCTTACCAAACGTTGGCGAGTTGCGTCGACCGGGCGGCGGCTGTATTCAGCCAATTCAGCCAGTTCAGACTGTGCCGTGCCCGCAATGTCGGGTAAAATACCCGGGCATTTCCATGAGCGAAGCGACGGAAGTGACGCTCTTGCTGGCAGCGCTCTCACGCGGTGAAAACGACGCCGGGGCAAAGCTCATCCCCTTCGTGTATGACGAGTTGCGCCGCCTGGCGGGCAACTATATGCGGCGAGAGCGGGCGGATCACACGCTGCAGGCCACTGCGCTGGTGCACGAAGCGTATCTGAAACTGGTCGAACAAAGATCGGTCAATTGGCAAAGCCGGGCTCATTTTTTTGGTGTTGCGGCCCAGCTGATGCGTCGTATCCTTATAGACCATGCCCGCGGGCGCTCGCGCCAAAAGCGCGGGGGTGAACAACATAAAGTATCGCTGGAGGAGGCGACCGTTTTCTCGG
Source organism: Candidatus Sulfotelmatobacter sp. (assembly GCA_030037515.1). Taxonomy (GTDB): domain Bacteria; phylum Acidobacteriota; class Terriglobia; order Terriglobales; family Acidobacteriaceae; genus Sulfotelmatobacter. The sequence continues at coordinate 3,069 of JASHRE010000063.1, read as the reverse complement.
AACAGCAGGCAGATGAGCTGCTCGCCGTGGATGATTGCCTCAACCGTCTGGCGAAAATAGACCCGCGGCAAGCCCGCATTGTGGAAATGCGCTTTTTCGGCGGATTGAGCGTCGAAGAATCTGCCGAAGCGCTCGGAATCTCCCCTAAGACAGTCAAACGTGACTGGAGTGTTGCCAAAGCCTGGCTCTATGCCGACTTGAAAGAGCGTTATGGAATTGACGCCGCAACAATGGGAGAACGTCAAAAGGCTGTTTGAGAGCGCACTCGGAAAAACTCCTGCCGGGCGCAGATCGTTTCTTGATGCAGCAACCGAGGACGCGCAGGTGCGGCACGAGGTCGCCCGCTTGCTCACCCATCACGCTGAGTCCGGCGGTCTTCTATCGAATCCTGCAGTTGCCGGTGTTTTTGCGAAAGCTGACCAACGAAATCCAGCCCTGGCTCCCGAATCCATCATCGCCGGCCGATTCCGCATCACGCGCTTCATCGCGCGCGGCGGCATGGGTGAAGTCTACGAAGTGGAAGATATGGAACTGCACGAACGGGTGGCACTGAAATCGATTCGCACCGAGCTGCTGCACGATGCGCGAGCCGTCGAGCGGTTGAAGCGGGAGGTTCATCTGGCGCGCAAAGTGACTCATCCGAATGTGTGCCGGATTTTCGATCTGGTGCGTCAGTCGCGGTCAGAGATCAGGGGGACGGACCAGACACCGGCAGCCTTCCTGGTCATGGAGCTTCTCAAAGGCGAAACTCTGGCAGAGTTCCTCGAGCGTACTGTCAGGATGAGTGTTGGGGAGGTGCTGCCCATCGCGGTGCAGCTCGCTTCCGGTCTCGGGGCTGCCCACGCGGCAGGCATTCTGCACCGGGATTTCAAGCCGGGCAACGTGTTGCTGGTTCCCGGCGAAAAGGGGAGGCGAGCCGTTATCACAGATTTCGGACTCGCGCTGCGCTCGACTCAAGATGCGACCCTTGGTCCCGCCGTCACGGGTGCTGGTGAACTGCTCGGCACCCCCGCCTACATGTCGCCCGAGCAAGTCGAAAACAAAGAATTGACGCCGGCTTCCGACGTTTACTCATTGGGTCTCGTCCTGTACCAGATGATCACCGGGACGCCCGCGTTCGAAGCCACGACGCCTCTTTCCATGGTGGTGCGAAGGATCAAGGAGAATCCGCCCTCGCCGCGCACATTGGTTCCCGACCTTGATCGGCGTTGGGAGGCGATCATCCTCAAATGCCTCGCGCGCGATCCCAAGAATCGCTTTCAATCGGGCAACGAGGTCGCCGACGCTTTGCGGGACGATGCAAAAGCGCAGCCACGGACCATCGATCAGCGCATGGTGCTGGGCCCAATCCTGCTAGCGTTGATCGTCGTGGTCGGGCTGGCATTCATCGCCGGAAGGCATCGTGTTTCGGAAACGAATAGGGCGCCGACAACTTCGCCACAGATCGCCACTCGTCCGTCCATTGCGGTGCTGCCGTTCCATAATCTTTCCGGGCAACCGGACACGGAATGGGTTTCGACCGCATTGGCGGAGATGCTGACGGAAGAGTTGGCGGCCGGTGCGAAGTTGCGCACGTTTCCGGGAGAGAACGTCGCGCGCGCCACAACGGACTTGGGGCTCACCGGCAAACAGACTCTCGCCCGCGACACACTTGCACGTCTTCGTCAGTATTTGGGGAGCGACTACGTGGTGCTTGGTTCGTATTTGAATCAGGAGAGTTCGTCGCAATCTCAGATTCGTGTTGATCTCTGGTTGCAAGACACAAAAACTGGCGAGACCACCGCTGCCATCTCGGAAAAGGGCAGTTCGAATGATCTGGATGGTCTGGCAACGCAGGCTGGAGCCGATTTACGGCAGAAACTTGGAGCCGGTGAGGTGACACCCGGAGAAGCGGCGCTGGTGCGGGCTTCGCTTCCGTCAAACCCCGGTGCGGTACGCCTGTATTCGGAAGGGTTGGCCAGGCTGCGCGTTGGCGATGCACCGCTTGCCCGCGACTTGTTGCAACGTGCAGTGGCGGCCGATCCCGATTATGCCCTCGGACATTCGGCCTTGGCCGACGCCTGGGCCGCCCTGGGCTACGACGAGAAGGCGCGTGCAGAATCGCGAAGCGCACTTGACCTTTCCTCAGGCCTTTCCCACGAAGAGCACCTGTGGATCGAAGGAAAAAACTGGGAGCTCAATCGCAAGTGGGATGAAGCCGTCGGGATTTACCGCACTCTTTTCGACTTTTTCCCCGACAATATCGAATACGGATTGCACCTCGCTGCTGCGGAGACCCACGCCCGCACGCTGGATGAAGCGCTGTCTACGCTTGCAAGGCTCAGAGGTTTGCCGGCGCCGAACGGGAACGACCCTCGCATCGACCTGCTGCAGGCCGACATCTTCGATATCAAGGGCGCATACAAACAGCAGCAGGCTTCGGCGGAGGCAGCCGCCAGCCGGGCGCGCGAACTGGGGGCCAAGTTGTTGCTAGCGCGGGCGCTGAATCAGCAGTCGCGTTCCTTCGAAAAACAAGGCAAACTCGACGACGCGATTCATACGGCGCAGGCAGCTAGCAGCATTTCTGGTTCGGCCGGTGAAGGAGCAGAAGCAGCCAAGGCGCAAACCATTATTGGGATCGTCCGATTTGATCAAGGCAACTTTTCTGAGGCGGCGAACGCTTACACCCACGCGCTGGCCGTGCTGCGCGAGGTCGGAGACAAACGTGCGGCGGCGTCTACCCTGAACGATTTGGCCAATGCCTTGGGTGAGCAGGGAGATCTTGCGGGCTCGATCAAAATGTTGAACGAGGCGTTGGTGACGTTCCGCGAGGTCGGGGATAAGCACAGCGCCGCGGCCGTTCTGGGAAGCATTGCCGCGCGCACCGTTCAGCAAGGCAACCTGAGGCAGGGAAAAGAAATGCTCGAGCAATGCCTCGATGCATCGCGTGAACTCGGGGATCAGGAGCGGACCAGCACCGCGCTGTACAACCTCGGCGAGGTTCTACGCTGGCAGGGAGACTTGCCCGGCGCCCGCAAAAAGTATCAGGAGTCGGAAGATTTATCGAAGCAGATCGGTGACCGGAGCGGC
>JASHRE010000591.1 GCA_030037515.1 Candidatus Sulfotelmatobacter sp. | reverse complement strand
CGCGACGCGCAGCAGGAGCGGATTGTCGAGATGCGCTTTTTCGGCGGCCTGACAGTCGAAGAGACCGCGGAGGCCTTGAACATTTCTTCGGCGACAGTCAAGCGCGATTGGACCATGGCCAAAGCTTGGCTGACGCGTGAGGTGGGGAGACTCGCAGATGGAACAAACCCGGCAATGGGAGAGAGTTAAAGACCTGTTTGACGCCGCTTTGCGACGCGATCCGGCCGAGCGCAGCGATTTCCTGGCCCTCGCCTGTTCAGGAGACGATTTACTACGTTCCGAGGTTGAGTCCCTTCTGTCAGCCTATGCGCGATCTGATCAGCTCTCCCGTCCTGCCGATTTCGACCAATATGCCACGCAAAAACAAGGACCTCGTCAGATCGGTCCGTATCGGCTGATCAGGAAGATTGGTGAAGGCGGAATGGGACAAGTCTGGCTGGCGGAACAGAGCAAACCCCTCCCGCGTCAGGTGGCAATCAAATTGATCCGTGCCGGGCTGTATGACGCTCAGCTGCTTCGGCGCTTCCACGCCGAGCGGGAATCGCTGGCGCGCATGGAGCACCCTACCATCGCCAAAGTGTTTGACGCCGGCGCCACACCCGAGGACCAGCCGTTCCTGGTCATGGAATATGTTCCGGGTAAACCGATTACCGAGTATTGCGACGAGAAAAAGCTTACCATCCGGCAGCGGCTTGAGTTGTTCGCCGAAGTTTGCGACGGCGTACAGCATGCGCACCAAAAGGCAGTAATACATCGTGATCTGAAGCCGGGGAACATCCTCGTGATCGACATCGACGGCAAGCCGACCCCGCGAATCATCGACTTTGGACTTGCCAAAGCCCTGACCGAACAGGCCAGTGGAGAGAATCTGCTTACGCGAAGCGCTGCAGTAATAGGAACGCCGGGCTATACGAGCCCCGAGCAGTGGCATTCAACGACAGCCGATGTGGACACTCGTACCGACGTTTATTCGCTGGGAGTCATTCTCTACGAATTGCTTACAGGCGAGCTGCCCTTTGATCGGCGGCTTTGGCTCGAGCAGCCCATGCATAAAACCATGCGCCAGTTGCAGGAAGAGGATGCGGTCCGGCCGAGCACCAAGGTGCACAGCAGCCAGCAGGCCGGTTCTTTGGCCGAACGCCGGGCGATTCAACCCAAAGAGCTGGTCAGCCAACTTCGGGGGGACCTCGACTGGATCGCGATGAAGGCTATCGAGCGCGATCGCGACCGACGTTACGCCACGCCGTCAGAATTGGCCGCGGATGTCCGGCGGTATTTGCAACATGAGCCTGTGCTGGCCCGTCCCGCCAGCCTGAGTTATCGGTTTCAAAAGTACGTGCGCCGCCATCGCATCGCAGTCAGCGCCGCCACCGCCCTGGTTTTTCTGCTTGCCGCCTTTGGCGTAAACGAAACTGTGCAGCTGCGGCGCATCACACTAGAACGGGACCACGCCGCGCGCGAAAGGGATCGAGCCAACCGCATCACGGATTTTATGACCGGAATGTTCAAAGTCTCCGACCCCAGCGAGGCGCGCGGTAACAGCATCACCGCTCGTGAAATTCTCGACAAGGCGTCGAAAAACATAAGCACCGGCTTGGCCAGAGATCCCCAGTTGCAAGCCCAGATGGCCGCAACGATGGGAAAGGTGTACGCCAGCCTCGGGCTTTACCCGCAATCGCAGTCGCTGCTCGAAGAAAGCGTTGGTGTCAGCCGGAGGGCTCTTGGCGCCGAAGCTCCGGATGCTTTGAGAGTCCAGGCCGATTTGGCGTGGATCTTACGACTCGAAGGCCACTACAGCGACGCCGAATCCATGCTCCGCCAGACGTTGGCTGCGGAGCAGCATGTCCTCGGTCCCGATTCGCCCGATACCATCAAATGCACAAGCAATCTGGCAGTCGTGCTTAGCGACGAAGGCCGCTTCGATGATGCCGAATCCATGTTCCGCGCGGCGCTCGAAGGCCGAATTCGTGCGCTGGGCCCAAACCACACGGACACGATCATCGCAAGAAATAACTTGGCCACCCTTCTCTTCAATCAGCACAAATTCCCCGAGGCGGAGAAACTCTATCGTGAGGTGCTCGACGTCCGCGAGCGTACACTCGGATCAAACCATCCCTACACGCTGCTCTCGATGAATAACCTGGCCGTCACTCTGCACAGCGAAGGCAATTATGTTGAAGCCGCGAAATTGAAGCGCGAAACGCTCGAAATTCGCAAGCAGGTTCTCGGCCCCGAACATCCCGACACGCTGTTAAGCATGAGCAATCTTGCGGACACGCTGATGCAGATGAATGAGTACTCCCAGGCGGAAACATTATTGCGTCAAGCCTTGACCATTCAACAGCGAGTGCTTGGCCCAGAGAATCCGCAGACCATCATCTCGATGACCAATCTTGCCGACGCACTAATAAAAGAGCGCCGCTACGTGGAGGCAGAAACATTGTTGCGCTCGGCTTTGGAGCTGCAGCGAAAAGTGCTCGGTCCCAATCACCCGAATACGGCAATGTCTATCTACACTCTCGCCTGCATCCAGGCACTGTTGGGCGAGCGGAGTCCTGCGCTTGCCTCACTGCGAGATGCTTTGACCCACGGTTTGCCACCCTGGGCCTTGAAGGATCTAGCGACCGACCAGGAGCTGGCATCGCTTCATGGAGATCCGCGCTTCACCGCACTATTAAAATCAGCCACCGATCAGCCAGAGATGCGCGCTGCTCAGGGCGTTAGGCGATGACCCAGAATCGGGTGCTTCGTTTTCAAGCGCCTGCTGGCTCTTAAGCTCTTAAGCAGCCGCACGAGCCTCAATCCGGTCCTGTGCTCGGCCGATCGCCACGCCTAACGCCTTAAGGGCAGCCCGCTTGTCGGTCTCACGTGTGCCTTTGTCTCCCCGCCAATCGGTTGGAGGGCGGGCCGCCTACACCGCGAACACTCAGGCCAACAGCATAGAAGTTTCGATCACGCAGATCTCTTGTCAGCAAACGGCGCCACCAAACAACCGGGTTCGTTCGACGGTAACGTCAATCAACCCAGGAATACCTTCTCGCAAGACTTGTCTTGCTCTCTCTCACGAAACAGAACCAGGATGACATCCCCTACGTTCAAGGCGCCCCTGTCCAAATAAGAGCCGAACCGAGTGCCACCTCTGCTGTGGTTCGGTGCACAGATTCACGGACTTTGCTATGCTACCGGTTCGCCTCCGGCCGCGTGATGGAGTCGGGCGCAAGTCCACCCACTTGCCGGCAAAGTTTTCGTGCGGGTTAGACGGTGCTTCCTGGGTTTGACGCGGTTGCGACTGGAGTCCCGGCGGCGGCAAATTTTTTCTT
>JASHRE010000590.1 GCA_030037515.1 Candidatus Sulfotelmatobacter sp. | reverse complement strand
TGTCGTAACTCCTCAGCAAGAATTTCTTGTCATAGTCCAGCATGTGCAGCCGGCCTTCGAGATCGCTGAAGAGCACAGTCAGAGCCTTGATCCGCTTTTCGTCGGCGAGGTACTTTAGCCGCTCCTCGCGAATTTTTTCGGGCGCGACGCGGTTTCTGCGCTGCTCCTTCGCTTTCAGGTTGAGTTCTTCCAATTCGTCGTACGAGAGAGCCAGAAAACTGCGCAGTTCAGTCGGCATGGATGCTGTTCGGTCTCCTTCGCTTTCCGGTGGCATGCATTTGGGTCCAGCAACTCAACAAAACGGGGAAGTTGAAATGGCTGGTTTCAACCAGTCTGATTTAAGACAGGCTGACTTAAGACAGGGAAGAATATCGCGAGACTCCGAGAGCCATCCAATCGAAAAAGATGATACGCGGCATAAAAGGGATTTATTTCCGTGTCGAAGCCGGGGTGGCCCAGGTTTCGCCTATTTTGGAAGACGTGGAAATTTCGCAGGAGCGCGGCGAAGTGGTTCTTCCCCAGCGCGTCCCCATTGAAGGCTTACGCGTTGGGCGCGAGCAGAGTGGATGCAGTCCAGTCATTGAAGGCGTGCTGCTCACCGCAATCGAGGCAGCGCGTCTTGGCGAAGCGCGCCGAGCACCAGGGACAAACGGCTCCCGTCGCAAATGTGTCGAAAGGCTGGCGGCAATTTCCGCAACGCCACAGTGCGCCGGCCGGGGGCGAAGTCTTGCAGCGGGGACAAGCGAATTCCTGCCGCCGTGGCAGCTTGGCGATGCGCAGAAGTTCCTGGGCGTGCTTGAGCCCGCCCCAGCAATTTAACAGCATGAACGCCGCCAGCGCCCCAAACCAGATCGATTGCATCCACAGCGCAAGGCCGATAAAGCCCGCCACGCCGATGAATCCAAGAATCGTCGCCACCTGCAGGCTGCGTGCGCGACCGAGGGGAAACCACAGCAAAGAGCGTAGAATCTGTCCGCCATCGAGCGGGTAGATGGGCAGAATGTTGAATGCAAGCAATCCGACATTCATCCAGAAAAAGCTCGTCAACAAGTCGTACGCGTTTGGTATCGCCGCGGGCAATTCCTGGGGTCGACTGAAAATAACCGCGGCGCGCAGAATCGGCAGCAATGCCACGTTCACCAACGGGCCCGCGGCAATGCTCCACAGCGTGGCTCCCGGACGCGGCGGCGGATCGACATACGCCACCCCACCGAGCGGCCACAGAATGATGCGATTTGCCCGCCCACCAACCTGGCGGCAGGCCAGCGCGTGGCCGAATTCGTGAAGCATCACGATCAGGAACAGCCCCAGGTACTCCACGATATTCCAAGTAATCGAAGAATAACTGTGTCCCCGATCCTGGATCTCGTACACCGCGACCAAGAACCAAGACCAGTGCAGGAACACATCGATTCCAGAGAATCGGAACAGATGAATCGATCCTTGGCGCGCAGTGGGCATGACTAGGTCTTACGCTATCTCGTTGGGGGGGAAATAGCTGGCTGAGCAGGAATATGTATCTTCGCGCAGTTAAGCCCAACGGGCAAGTCTCATTGCCGGTGCGCCGACGCGCCCGCCGCGAGCTCTCTGAGAGTCGAAAGAAAAGTGGCCGCGGCGTGCGGATCATCGAGTGTATCGAGCTTGATCGTGACGGAAAATTGCGGCGATTCCGGGCGAAAACGCACCTGTAACACTTCCTGATGACGGACTGCCATCAAAGCATTCAGTTCCGCTGCGGGATCCTCTTTCCAGTGGGTGCGGGTCGTCAGAATGACCGGGCCCGGCTCGTAGATCTCCCACTCCCTTTGGTCGCGGCGGCGCACAGTGCTGCCTCGGCTGCGTGCGCACCAGCGATGCCGCATGATCTCCAGATGAAAGCGCGGCGAGCCGCCCAGATCGGCTTCAAATGTCAGCGTTTCTTTCTGCTTGTGCCAGCAGCTCAGAAGCCAGTGGATGGGAAGCGGTCGGGCGCGAAAGCGCATCGTCACGCGCACATTTTCGAAGCTTCGGGAAGGAAACTGCAGTCGAGCAAACAGACGCGAGCTGCTTAGCCACTGGCAGTCTAGAATCCGGCCTTTGCCGGCACACGCCGCCTCGACCCAGCGCAGCGCGACCGCGCCTTTGCGCCGGTTATAAGCGGCAAAAATCAGGTACCACAACCCCAGTGCCGCGACGACCAGCACCACGTCGATGGCAAGAAGGCGCCCCACACGCTTCCTCGTTACTGTGATGGTACGTCTGATGCTCAGATCAGGGCAAGGGGTCAATCGTGTAGTTTGACAATTTTCTGCTGACTCCACCCCGCAGTCTGTGGAAAACGCGAACATATCTCGCCTCAGCGACCCGGCGCCGGGGCCAGCTCTGAGCCTCCATTTACAATGGCCGCGTGCGCGCCCACATTCGCGATTTCGAGCCGAAGGATTTCGACCATCTGTGGCAAATCGACCAGGAATGCTTCCCTCCGGGGATCTCGTATTCGCGCCAGGAACTGAAGGCTCATATACGGCGGCGGGGGGGGTTTACCCTGGTGGCCACGAAGGGAGCTGGGATGAAAGGAAGTGGCCACAAGCGCGTCCCACCTCCTAACAATCCCGAGCAGATCCAGGGATTTATCGTCGCCTACGGCGGTCCGGTTGGCCACATCATTACAATCGACGTGATCGCGCCGGCGCGGCGGTCAGGCTTGGGATCGCAATTGCTGACAGCGGCTGAAGATCGGCTGTACGCAGGAGGGTCTCACTCCGTCGGCCTTGAGACAGCCGTCGATAATTATGCGGCCATCGCTTTTTACAAGCGTCACGGTTATAGCGTCGTTGGGACCTGGCCGCGCTATTATTCCCACGCCATCGATGCGCTGGTGATGCGAAAGCGGCTGTAGGTGCATGTGGTGCGGGCGTCCTGGCCCGCGCAGGTCCTCCAGCAGTTGCGGCTGTACGCGGGCTGCGGTCGACCCTTGTGGCACCCTACGAAAGCCGATCTGTTCAGAGAGAGGTATCTATGCGGTCCCAGTGCATATGTATCGCAATGACGATTCTATTCCTGGCATGGGAAGGGATTTCACAAGACTGTCCGGCGGAGGATGAGACAACGGCAGCCCGATTTTTGCCGGACCCCAAAGCAAATCGCGGGGCGGATCTGATCGAGAGCATCAAGGAGAGCGACAGCGAGGCGTTGCGAGCAAACGTCGCCGAGACCCTGTACTACAGTGTGTCTGCTTCGGGCGCCTCGACAAGGCCTGAAGCGGGAGGCGGACGCGACCACGTCGTGCCGGCCGTGGGGGACGACTTCCTCGGAGCCATAACCGGCTCTCTGCTTAGCGGAGTAGGGACCGGCGATACGGTGAGCGGCCGGAAGAATCCGCAAACACCACAAATAAATAAATGCTGTACGTAGCGTATCTGCTGCATGCAGAAATCGGACTCAATCCATGAAAATTGCAATCCAAGGGGAGCGCGGATCTTTCAGTCATGAGGTGGCCGAGCGCATGCTGTCGCGCTGCATTGTCGTGCCGTGCGCGCGATCGGCGGAGGTCTTTGATCGAGTCGAACGCCGATCGGTCGATGCAGCCGTAATCCCGATCGAAAACACCTTGGCTGGAACCGTAGCCGAGCACGCCGACCTTCTGGTTGCGCGAGATGTCTTCATCGAGCGCGAGCATCTGCTTCGGATCGTGCACAACGTCATCGCCGCTCCGGGAGTGAAGCCGGCCGCGCTGCGCCGCGTGCTCTCGCATCCCGTCGCGCTCGATCAGTGCCGCGACTTTTTCCGCCAGCATCCGCAGATCGAGCCGGTTGCTTTCTACGACACGGCCGGAAGCGTAAAGCACGTAATCGCGGGAGGGTTATCGGATGCAGCCGGCATCGCAGGAGTGCAGGCGGCGCGGGAATATTCCGGCAAAATTCTCAAGGCCGGCATCGAAGACGATAAGCGCAACTTCACGCGTTTTTTCCTGATTCGCAAGCGGGGCCGGGCGGGCAAGCGAGCGGCCCCCAAACGAAGGCGCGAAATCGAGCATCCATTCGCGTCAGATTACGACCATTTAGTGCCGCGTGGGGCGAATAAAACTTCGATTGCATTTCACGTGAAGAACGCTCCCGGCGTGCTGTTTAAGTCCCTCAATGTGTTTGCCCTGCGCGATATTAGCCTGA
>JASHRE010000589.1 GCA_030037515.1 Candidatus Sulfotelmatobacter sp. | reverse complement strand
TTCGGCTACTTTCTGGGATTCCTGCTGGTTTTTGCTTCGACTTTTCCACACATTTTTGCTGTGTGGTGGTGGGATAGGATACATGCCTGTGTAGGCAAGGATCGGTATCCCATTTCGATTTTCGAGAAGGGCAATCCAATAAGGAAGGCCGCGACCAAAAGCGGGTCGCAGTCGTCTTCGCGTTTGTGACTCCGAGGTCGGGGCTCTGGTCTGTCCCAGGTTTCTTCGCCGAGAAGCATTCCCCGTCCTGGGATAGGCTCAAATGGTTGCGGAGAGTACGTGCGTTGCAACTGGGGAACCAATCACAATCGCTTCCGGCCAAGCAGAACTCAATTTGCGAGAAATAGCTTTCGGCCGGGGAGAAAAAACTGTTTCGTTACAATGTTGCTCGCACCTTCGAACAAAAACACAGCGGCCCACGCTCTTATCGAGGGCGGCCATTTACTTTGTCCCGAAACCGTACTTTACGATCTGCGATTGTAAAGAGTGGCTGACGGAAATGGGGTAAGGTTCAACCCCTGTCGGGCGATTTTGACCCAGGCGAGTGACTCAATTCACGCTGCGCTTGCCTTGGCTGAGCGCAAGCACGCGGCAACCTCTCGGATGACCTGCTCATAATCGTCGACAACAGCACGCTCTACATGAACACGGGCGCCCTTTACGCCCGCTTCTTGCGCTAATCTCTTGAACTCAACCTGAAGGAAGTCTTCCAACTGCTTTGGTGTCAAGACGACAGTTGGGATAGTTGTGAACCTGCCCGTTGCGGTCTCGATCTTCACGGAGTACGGGGAATCAGACTGCGTTTCCAGAGCCATGCGACACTCCTCTAAGCGAAAAGTCGGTGGAAGTGAACTGAGACAAAGTGGCACCATTCTACCGCGCACTGCATTAGTGGGCTGCAATAAAATCGCAAACGGTGTCGATTCGCCCCGTGCAATCGTGCAATATTGTCGCGATCCATCACGAGAGAAACATCTTCTCCGCTTGCCCGATGGTCGCCAATCCATCGGATCTTTTCAATCTATTTAGATACCCGGAAGGTAGGGCCGGTCCCCCGGGGGGAATGCCCTTGTTGGGGTGTTGGGGCTGGTTTTCCACAGCCTTTACCCCCGAGTCCTATTGACACGTTCCAGAGACTCTGGGACACTTCGCGCCATTCTTTATTCCAGCCCGTGCGGAGCCAATCTGCATTACCAGATGTCACACGAATAGAAGATAAGAAGATAAGAAGGTCCGATGTCTGCTTGCTTTAGCGAAGAAGATGGGACGGGTGAATCGGTCCGGAACACAATCAAAAGATTGCGTAGATTACTCGAGTAGAACTTTTTCTGTCACTTTCTCCTGCGTTCGACTATGCGCTTGCCCACAACGAAAACTGCGGTTGCGCGATTCCTGATACGAAGGGTGTGCTCGTGCAAGGCGAACCGAAGCTCTTTCACCGTAAGACTCCATTCCGGTTCCTGTTCGATGAGAAGACGAGCACAGAGAAGCCTAATACGATCTTCTAAGCGGCGCGCGGGCATGATCGAAACATGGACGAGAGGCGTGAATGTTTGATATCAAACATCACCTTAAAATACATAGGGTTTTTCCTCTAGAACCTTCGGCATTGTCCTACGGGGTCCGCTGTATCGCCGACAGGCTTTATCTTCGCTAACTTCTATATTGCGTTTCTTTGGTTGGAGAAAAGATTCGCCTCCGATTACAGCCCCGCGAGCGTTGGGGCTTTTTTATTGCTCCCAACAATTTTAGGAGTGGGGTGGGGGCGACGGGAAGGAACCGCCATCTCTGGTCTGGTAACCAGTACACTACCAATTTATGCGCGGCGGTCCTTCTAGCCTAGCAGGCTAATGAAAAACTCGCGGCGGGCGTAATTCTCTTTCCGTCCGTCGTTGTTTTAATTGTTTCTGTTATCGGAAATGTGGATTCTCAGTGCTTTTCAAGTCCCCAGCGCTGTCTCTTTGCGCTGCGGGGCACACTTCGGCCTCGACTTACACCACAGGAACTGCGGCTGCGAGGTTTCGCATGCGCACCAGATTGTAGGCCGCGCAGGCGAAGGTGAAGATCCAGTCCACCTTGCAGACACCACGATGCCGCAGCTTCCGCATCAGCGCAATCGTCTTCAGCCAGCCGAAGCATTCTTCGATTCGCTTCCTCTTCCTTTGGCTGACGGCATAACCGGGGTGCCGCGTCGTGCGTCTATCGATCGCACTCCCGCCAGGCCGTTTGTGGTTCTGCGCCACGTGCGGCGTCACCCACATATTCCGGCACTCCGCCACGAATCCCTGCGTGTCGAATCCCTTGTCTCCCCCCACCGTCACCGGGTGTGTGCCTGCCAACTTCTCCAACATGACCAGCGCGGCATCGCGTTCTGCCGTCCCATTGGCCTGAAACACTTCCGCCGCCACGATGAGCCCGTTGCGGTTCTCCACCAACAGATTCCCGCTGTAACTCAACTTCGACTCCTTGCCTGGCCCTTTGCGCGCCAACTGTGCCTCGGGATCCGTCTTCGATTCACGGCTATCGTTGGACCGCTGCTCACCGTGAAAGTCTACTGTCGGGTTGCCCGGATCATCCGGCGGAGGACCGGGTTTCTTCTCCTTGGCTTGAAAGCTCTTCGCTCCCGCCCAGGCTTCCAGCAATGTCCCGTCTACCGTGAAATGCTCATCCGACGTCAGGCCTTGAGCACTCGCTTGCGCCACTACTTGCGCCAAGAACTCCTTGGCCACGTCAGCTTGCAGCAACCGATCACGATTCTTGCTGAAGCTCGTCGCATCCCACACCTCGTCATCCGCATTCAGGCCCACAAACCAACGGAACAGCAAGTTGTAGTCCATCTCTTCCATCAGCAAGCGCTCGCTGCGGATGGTGTACAGCATTTGCAGCTTTGCAGCAACTGCGTCCGCAGCAATTTCTCCGGCGCAATCGACGGCCGTCCCACCGAAGCGTACATGCCGTCAAACCGTCGCGACAGCCGGGCCAACACTTGGTCAACCATGGTCCGGATGGCGCGCAATGGATGATCCTGGGGCACGCGTGCTTCGGGAGACAAATAACTGAACACATGATTCTGCTGCTGATCAGTTCCGCGCATGCTTTCTCGTACCATACTCAGTTGTGGATTAGGAGTACTTTTTTCAGCATCCTGCTAGTGCATTCCTCCTAATTCAATCGAAAGGTCTTACGTTCTCTCCAGCGGCTTCGCACACTGCAGGGCCTTTGCTTTCGTACAATGCTAAGCTCCATCTCTTCGTACAAATCTGATCCGGAGAACCTTAAATGGACGTTTTGCAGACACTGAAGTCTGAACGGGGCGGAGCTCAGAAGGAACTAAATGGGTTGAACGCTGCAATTAAGGCGCTAGGCGGGAGCACAGGCGGCGCTACTAGACGCCCGACACTCAGCGCAGCCGCATGAGCACGAATAGCCGCGGCTCAACGGGCGCGATGGGCTGAATCCCGCGGGCAGTAGCAGAACGTCGTCAGTGTGCCAAAACCGAAGCAAAAGACTATGTTGTCAGCCGCGGTCCGCAGAAAGATCGCCGCTGCGCAACGCGCGAGATGGGCAAAAGTTAAGGCTGCGAAGAGAGCTGGCAAATAAGGTTTACAAGATCCCCCTTGAGATTGTTCGTCAGGGGTTTTCTCTGCCCGTTTGTTCCTGGCGTTGTAGGTTCCAAGATGCCAGTAGTTCATTACTGGCGGGCTCGTCCCAGAAGTAACTGTACAATTGTTACGGACGTGATCATCTAGAAATGTAATGTACTTTGCTTTCCCGAGGAGAAACCATGTCAATGATCATCTGCGACCTGTACTTTGTTCTGCCCGCTATCCTCTGTGCGGTGGTTTCTGTGCGCAATGTAATATTTGGCGATGTCGTGTAGTGATGGCGAGAGTTTCAGCCATGCCCGTCACCTTAGAGAATATTCAGCGGAATCGCTGATTGTATCGAAGTGCACGGAGGGATACGTTTGATTGTCTGCATAGGCGACCCAGAAGATGGGAGGCCTGGAATGATGGAACGCCCTGCTCAGCGTCGCTCACAGGGCAAATTGTACACCCCGTAACTGTCGTCAAACTTAAGCTCGCGACCCGTTCGAAAATTCGAAACGGTGGCGTTTGGGGCGTGCTATCTATGTGGTTGCAGTCCTGCGCGAGTTTTGGCTTCGGATGAAACGACCAAAATGCATTCGGAGGCTGAGCGGTAAGCCGTCAATCTCGCCTCCCATGGTCGTCGGCGTCACCATCTCATAATCTTTTGGAGTCCTTTGGCCGGGGGGTACCACGAAGCATGCGTCACTTGTGTTGTTGTCCTTTTGCGTAGTAACGACCAATTGCATTTAAAATGCCCCCGTGCGCAAGATTTGGCCGTTTCGCCTTCACTTTCGTCCGTCTGGCGCGTTGTGCGGCAGCAATTCGTGCTCGTGGCGAACCACTCCATTGCTCCTATCCTCCGAAGGGTGCGAGGTACTAAGCTTCCTTCTTGATGAGCCTTGTAATCCAGATTAGGATTACCGCTCCCAAGATCGCCACTAAAATGCCCGAAATCAGGCCGCCCCTGCCTATGCCAAGCAACCCCACTACCCAACCACCAACGATACCGCCCACGATTCCCAACAAAATGTCGGCAATCACTCCGTAGCCACCGCCTTTCATAATCTTTCCGGCTGCCCACCCAGCAACTAAACCGACGACGATCCACCAGATAAATCCATGCGCCATAGTTATACTCCTTGAAGTCCTGAAGCCAAAAATGGCCGAACTTTCGGCTCGAATGGACACTCAATGCACAAAGCATCAACATCCGTCAACCGTCATGGTTGTCCTGCGGGCAGGGTAGGCTTCGATATCCGGGTTGTCAAGCGAATGAGTGTCGCGATGTCGGTAGCACATCAAATGTCGGTTTTCCATTTCCCCATGTCCAACCCTATTTCACTTAAAATCGTTTGGCTTCCCATAACATCGATACCGTCAATGCGCGTAAGGTCCACACCAGTGATGCGCTCAAGTTCACTGCTGAGACCAAACTGAGGGGCATTCTTAGCGGCTGGCTTGGCTTTTCTCCCCTTGGCCTTGCCTTGCGCGGATGGTTGGAGAGGATTACGGGGATGATCGGCAAAATCGGCCAAATGCTTCTGCAACTGCTGATCACACTCGCTGATTCTCTGTTGGTAGGTATCGTACATCTCCATTTCCTGCTTCAAGATGAAGACGAGTTCAGGGCGCCAATTTCCCTCCAGGCTCTTGGCAATCTCTTCCTCACTCGCCTGCACTCGTGGATCTCGGAATTTGGCCAATGTCAGCCCATCGCGCTCGCCTGCGATAATCGCACGCAGGATCTTCTGTCCAGTAAGCCCGCTGATATCACTGATCACATTAGCCAGCTGCAGGTTCATCTGGGTTAGCGCTTCCTGTATCCGCTGGATGCAGGTGGCTGCTCCGGTGACGTGTTCCGCCCTTTGCCGCCAGTAGGTGCGCAGTGTGCGGATCCCCGACGGGGGTTGGAAGGAGTTGTTCAGTAGTCCGTAGGTATGTAGCTTCAGCAACCACTGACTCTCCTGCACATCGCTCTTGCG
>JASHRE010000588.1 GCA_030037515.1 Candidatus Sulfotelmatobacter sp. | reverse complement strand
CGCCTGCTGGGGTTCGATTCCGTTTGCGCGCATGACCTGCCGCACTTCCTCCACATCTTTGGACGCATGGGCAAACGCGGCTTGCGACGTGCTCTCCTGCACAGAAACCTGGAATTGAATCTGCGCCGTATCCGGCGGAGATTCGAACTTGCCGTCCGCACCGACGTAGATCGTGTTTGCTTGCGTGCTGAGAACGGGATGCTCCTGGGCTGCGAGAGATATTGCCGAGAGCAAAACGAGAAGGAGAATGCTGGTAAGTTTCATGATGTGCCCTCCCGAAGAGATTATGGACGAAAATGTGCTGCTTCGGAGAACGTCATCTGAGGAGCAGAGCTTGGCTGCGCCGGACAGTCGACGGCGGCTGTCCCCACATGTTTCTTTGGGTGCCCCATGTCTCGTTGGGGTTACGAGACGTAAGATTTAGAGTGCGCTGAATCCAGGGATCATCGCGTGGGCATGCTCAAATTCCGGTCGAGGCGAATTTCGAGCGCCGTGCCTTTTTCGAGAACGAGATCGTGCCCGGACTCAAACGCCGTCAGGGCGCCGTCGGCCGCACCTTCCCCCGCTCCCACCGCGGCTCCGCGCTTCCCACCGTTCTTTTCACCCTGCATAGCTCCTTCGCCCGCACCAACGACGACGGCTTCGGCAATCTCTTCTTTCGTCATTGCTTTGCGGCTGATCTCGCCTTCATCTCCGACGCGGCTCAATCCATGCTCGCCCGGAACACCAGTAACGGTCGCGAGCAGCGGCACCCATCCGCGGGCGGTTTGAATTTCATCGAAACTGAGCAGCAATCGACGGCGCAATCCAAGCTCGACCGCGCTGATGTGCCCATGGATCTTGCTTCCGGCTTCAATCGTTTCACCATCTGCGGTTGTGACCGGCTCGGCGAGCCGAGCCTGGAATGGATCACCGGCTCTTGCCGTGTGCGTGTCCAACCGATCGGTGACTTGAATCAGGCAGGTGGTACCTTGCGGAATGGCACTCGGCGGCACTGAGGCCACATCCTGCGAGAGGGCGCGGATGGCAAAGATCGAAGAAACCACTGATACATAACACGCGAAGCGCAAGAAAGTCGCACGAGCGAAGAACATGGGCAGCTCCTAGGAACAGAATTACTAGGATTGGATGGGAGAAAGCGCAAAACAGCTGCTTCGATTAGGATGGTTTGAGGCACGACGGACGGAACTATCCTCGGGCTCCCGTCGAGTAAGCCGCCCGCTCAGTTTGACGCTCGATTTCTCTGCGCAGATCCAGCCAAATCGAGTCCGGCATCTCAAGAAAGACGGCTACGACCTGAGGATCAAACTGAGTGCCGGAGCAACGCTTGATCTCCACTCGCGCCTCCGTCATCGATCGAGCCTTGCGGTAGTAGCGATCGTTTGTGATCGCGTCGAACGTGTCCGCGACGGCGAAAATGCGCGCTCCCAGCGGTATTTCTTCGCCTTTGAGCCCGCGAGGATACCCATTGCCGTCGTAATGTTCCTGGTGAGAATACACAATCTCGGCCGCCTCCCTGAGCATCGGAATTTTTAGCACGAGCTTGTACCCCAGATAGCAGTGCTCCTTCATGGAGGCAAACTCTTCCGTGGTGAGCTTACCCGCCTTACGCAAAATGCTGTCCGGAATCGCCAGTTTTCCGATATCGTGGAGTAGGGCGCCTCGGGCGATCACCTCGATTTCCTCTTTGGGAACTCCCATCCGGTTGGCGATGGCCATGGTGTAGGCAGTCACGCGCTGGGAGTGGAACTGCGTCTCCTGATCTTTGTAGTCCAGCGCCTCCACCAGTGCTTGCAGCGTAATATCGTAAGAACGTTTCAGCTCCTCCAACGTTTCCTGCAGTTGGTCTGTTCTCGCAGCGACCAGCGATTCCAGATTCATTTGGTACGTGCGGTTTTCGACCTTGAGCCGCCGATTCTCGAGCGCGCGGCTGACTGCATTCAACAATTGTTCGCGCTCAAATGGCTTCAGTAGATAGTCATATGCTCCGTTGCGGATCGCATCCAGCGCCACCGAAATATCGTGCACCGCGGTGACCATGACGACCGGCATGTCCGGACATTTTTCCTTGGCACGCTCGAGCAAACCGATGCCGTCGAGATCGGCCATCATGAGATCGGAGAGCATCAGCTCAAACTCGCTCCCCGACGTCAGCAGAGCCAGCGCCTCCATGCCGGAGCCGGCCTGGGTACAGACGCAGCCGGCCGCAGTGAGCATTTGGGCCACGATGTCGCGTATCGATTCTTCGTCGTCGACGACCAGGATGCGGTCCGGCATGCGAATACACCGAAGTCTATCGGCGATTGTAACCCCGGAACGAGATTCCGAAAGTAATCAATCAGGTCCGGTTTCCTCATCGAGAAAAACCACTCCCATGATATTCAGGTGTCAGGAATCCGTACGCCCGAAACTTGATGAACGCTTCCCTCAGCTCAATTTGGAGTCTTGCCGCAGAGCTTGGAATCGCCAGGCCGTCGACGCCCGACCTGGCGCTGATTCTGCTGCTTGCAGCGTCTTTGCTTGTATTGCTCGCGTTTCGCGAAGCCTATCTGAAGATCTGGATCGTCGGCTGGGCGGCACTCATCGCTTCCCGTCTCATCGAACACTCGCTGCTTTCCAGATTCCCTGCACCATTCGGGCAGGTCGCCGATCAGTCAACTTTCGTCCTCGCCATGGGATTGTTGGCTGGCGCAGTCTTGGTCTATTCGCGGAGCCGCAACCTGTTGGTTCCGCTCGCGGCCATCACGCCCATTTTGGTGGGTTGTGCCGGAGCGCAAGTACTTCTTGCGCCGGAATCTCTGCCCCTGCGCATGGCGGTGGAAGTCAGCTATCGTATCCTGTTGTTGACTGCGTCAATCGCCTTGTTGCGCGCGCGCCGCGGCCGATTCGAGCCCGCCGCATGGGTGCTGGCCCTCTGCCTGCCTTTGCTGCATCTTACCTGGTCACCCGTCACCGACCGGATTCCTGAGGGAGCATCGCTCGCCGCCCAAGTGGCATTGGGCGCGAGCATGCTTCTGGTGGTCTTCGTTGAATCGCGCCGGCGCACGGAGCGTTTGTTGGCGATGCAGGGGCTGACCCAATCCATCGCCGGAGCACAGCAGTACGGCAACGTCGTCGAACCGGCGCTTGAAAACCTGCAGCGTGCCATGCACGTCCGCGCCGGCTGGTTTCGCTTACTCGAAAGTGGCCAACTCGTTGCCACACATGCCGTCGGAGTTTCCGGGGATTTCCTGCGCGATGCCGGTACGGCCGACCTGAGTGACGATCTCTCGAAGCTGTTGAGTCGGTCAGAACCCCGCGTTAGCCAGCGGGATGCGTCGACTCCCGAGGTCGCAGAGCTTCTTAAGGCCGAAAAAATCGCGCAGGTGGTCACGCTGGCGGTTGTCGGCAGCAAAGCTCCGGTGGGCCTGCTCATGCTTGCAGTGTCGGGCAGCCGCGAATGGACAGAAGAAGAACTCGCCTTCCTCGAGGCTTATGCCAGGCAACTGGCGATTGCGGTCGAGAACTTCCGCCTCCTCGAGCAGGTGTTGCGTTCGCAGCGCCAGTGGATGAATACGTTCGATTCCATCCACGACATCATCCTCGCTCACGACGCGGACTACCGCATCATCAAGGCCAATCAAGTTCTGCTTGAGCATTTGGGCAAAGCTGCCGCCGACGTGCTGGGCAGCACCTGCGAAGGGGCTCTGCCGCACGCCTATGGTGAATGGAGGGACTGCCCCTACTGCGCAATCGGCGCAAGTGAGGAATTCGTCGAAGGCGCCGATCCCTGCTTCGGCGGCTTCTCGGTCGTCTCGACCTCCACGTACTCCGAGCAGGGCAGCCCGCAAAAAGGCACCATGCACGTCGTGCGCGACATTACGGACCGCCGCACCGCCGAAGAAAAATACCGGCTGCTGTTTGAGCAAGTGCAGGAAGGCGTTTATGTCTCCACGCGTGATGGCCGCATGATCGATTGCAACGACGCTTTTGTCCATATGCTCGGCTACGCGTCGCGCGACGAGTTGATGGTCCTGAACATCGACTCGGAAATCTGCGTCGACTCGCGCCAACGGGAAGCGTTCCTGCGCGATATCGGAGCGCACAATTATGTTCGCAATTTCGAAATCACGATGCGCCGCAAGGATGGCTCGTTGTTGCTCGCGGCCGAAAGCAGCTTCGCCACGCGCGACACAACGGGAAACATCGAACGCTATCAGAGCTTCGTTCTCGACGTGACTGAGAAACGCCGCGCCGAGGAGGAAATGCGGCGCCGAAATCGCGAACTCAACGCACTGAACGCCATGGCCGTGGTCGCTGCGCAATCGTTCGATCTCGATGAAATTCTGAACCTCACGCTGCGACAGGTGGTCACGCTTTTCGGCGCCGAAAGTGGATCGGTTTATCTCTCCGACACGGATTCGCCCACCTTCCGCCGGCGCGCCGCCTGGGGACCTCGTAGCCGCGACAAAGCGCGCGCCGCCGACGTCACCTTCGACGATGGCTTCGGCGATCTGATTGTCCGCTCGCGAACCGAAGTCATAACCGCCGAATATCTGCCGCACCTCCCGCCAAAAGTCGCCGAATTTCTCAAGTCCGAGGCCGAACGCTCCTGGATCTGGGTGCTGTTCTGGGGCAAGGCTGCGCCCGTCGGTATCATGGGCCTGTGCAGTTACCTTGGGTACGAATATTCCTCGAACGACGAAAATCTTCTCGTCGCCATCAGCCGCCAGTTGGCCACGACAATCGAAAAGGTTCGTCTCTACGAAGAAACCTGCCGCGCCTATGAAGACTTGCGGAAGACGCAGGAACAGCTGCTGCAGAGTGAAAAGATGTCGGCCGTCGGCCAGCTCATTGCCGGCGTAGCCCACGAACTCAACAATCCGTTGACCGCGATCCTTGGCTATGCGGAGTTGCTTGAAACCGAAGGCCTGAACGACCGCGCCAAAGATTACGTTGGCAAGCTGTTCAAGCAGG
>JASHRE010000587.1 GCA_030037515.1 Candidatus Sulfotelmatobacter sp. | reverse complement strand
GTTCCTTGCCATCGGTACTGGAAATCAATTCCCCGAAATGCAACTCGGGGGCAAAGCGATACTTCACCTGTCCCGTTTGGGGGTCCACCAAAACGACGCCCCCATTAACTTCTCTGTCACAACTTGCGGGCAGATCCGCTTTGCTTCCGAATAATTCAGCGACAAAAAGCAGATCCCCAGCTACAACGATGTTTCCCGCGTGAGGCTCGCATTCTGAAGTTGTATCGGGAAAGTTGATGCTCACGGGCGTCCCGATCGCGGAGCCATCTGCTTTCACACGCCATAGCTGACTGCTTACCTTGCGATCGCCGTAGCTGTCAGCCAAAAGGTAGTAGGCATTACCTGCACACGCTCCATCCATTACGAACCCTTCCGGCAGGGGAAAACGCCGTAGCAGTATTCGCCGTTTGAAATCTAAGACGTCTAACGTTGGTAAATTCGACGTGCCAAATAGCAGGCGTCCGTCGCGAGAAAAGCACAAGCTACGGTAGGGGTCGGCAGCAATCGGTCTGGGAATCCCGGGTTCCCGCTGCAAGGTGTGTACGTTGAAGGACTCGACACCCATACCTCGCTGTGTAATCACGTTCCTTCCGTCCGGGGAGACCACAACTACGGTTGAGGTGGGATCGAGAAGCTTCGTCATATTTCGGGTTTTGAGGTCAATTGCGTACAGGTCGCAGCAGCCATTGAAGTCAGGACCTATACCGTCACGGAGAAACACCATTTCCGCAGAGCCACCTACTACACCGTCCGCGAGAGGCAGGACTTTAATGGAGCCGAACGGAAGGAGCGTGTCGGGATCAAGTACTTCCAAATTGCCAGTGCGATGGCTAGCCAGCAGTACAACTCGATCTTGCGCGCTGCCGATGACGAGCGGCAGTAAAAGCAGAATTGCGGTCCAGGCGTTCCTCATCGGAATCAAACCTCCACAAGGCCCATGACCCACGTGTAACTAAGTGTACGCGGCCTCATGACTGGTGAAAAATCGCGATAGAAGTGCTCAAAATTCCCCGCAAAAGGCGACGATAAGGCGCAAACTTGTGAGATCGCCTGGTCACAAAACTTACGTCCGTCGGGAGGTCACGGTTAACCGGGTGTAGACTTACCGCATTCGGCGATCGTCAAGCCGACTCCGCGAGAGCCTCGCATACGTCCGGGTCTTCTTTGGACATCAGACGCGCGTTACGGTCGATCACCGTCACTTTGCTGCCGAAGCGGCGCATGGCCTGAGACATCTCAACTCCGACGTAGCCCCCACCGATAATCAGCAAGTGTTCGGGGACTTTATCGAGTTCAAGGGCTTCGATATGCGTGAGGGGCTGCGCATCCCGGAGGCCAGGAATCGCCTCCAGCGCCGCACGCCGCCCGTGGATTGCGCAAGAGTTCCGGCTTCACCGTCACCGCGGTCCTTAACGCCTGGTTTCGTAAATCAACTACGACCTGCGTTTCCCCACGGTCGCGCGAGGTTCCTCTCATCCCAAATCTCCAGCTCAAAATGCAACTTGACATACGAAATATTTACTAGTAATGTCTTCGTACTTTATGAAAAACATACCGCCACGACCGACGGATGCCGAACTTGAAATCCTTGCCGTGCTTTGGAGTATCGGGCCAGCAACCGTGCGCCAAGTGTATGACGTGATCAGCCGCCGACGCACCGCGCAATACAGCACGATTCTCAAGTTCATGCAGATTATGGCCGAGAAGGGGCTGGCGATCCGCAACCAGGATCAGCGTGCGCACGTCTACGCGCCCGCGAAGCCGCGCGAGTGGACACAGCAGCAACTTGCGGGACATCTGCTGGAACGTGCCTTCAGCGGATCGGCGAAGGCCTTATTGGTGGGTACGCTCTCGGCTCGCCGGGCGAGTAAAGAGGAACTCGCCGCCATGCAGAAGCTGTTGGACGAGTATCGGAAGGAGCAGAGATGAACTTACTCGAGATGCTGATCGGAGATCCAGCAGCGGCTGCCATTGGATGGACCCTGCTCCATTCTTTGTGGGAAGGAGCTATCGTCGCTGCTGTGCTGGGGGCGATGCTTCTGATCTTGCGCACTGCCCGCGCGCGGTACGTTGTAGCGTGTGCAGCACTTCTGGTCCAGTTCGCTTTTTTTGTTCTCACGCTGCTGAGATTAGCGCCGGAGACAGCGCGAAGCTTTCCGGTGAGGGATGGGATTGTCCCAGTGTGGAATATCGTTGCCGAAAATGTCAGTTCAGGCTATTGGAAGCCTGATCTTGCTGCCGCCGCCCCGTGGTTAGCGTTCTTGTGGATAGCCGGAGTCTTGCTGATGTTTGGCCGCTATTCTGTCAGTTGTATTTCCGTTCGACGATTTCGCCGCCGGGGCGTCTGTTGCGCACCCAACGCGTGGCAGAGGGAGGTGGAAAGGCTCATCGCACGCTTGGGGATCTCACAGCCGGTGGGTCTGCTTGAGTCGTGTCTCGCGGAGGTTCCCACCGTTATTGGCCATTTTCGCCCGGTGATCCTGATGCCGTTTGGGATGTTGGCCGGGCTGTCCCCTGCCCAAATCGAATCCATTCTGCTACATGAGTTGGCACACATCCGGCGGCACGATTACCTCATCAACACGCTACAGCGTTGCGTGGAAGGTCTGTTGTTCTATCACCCAGCCGCGTGGTGGATTTCGTCGGTCATTCGCACGGAGCGAGAACATTGCTGCGATGACCTCGCTGTGTCAATCTCGGGCGACCCGCATGAATACGCTCGCGCTCTGGCTGCACTGGAACAAAACCGTTTTTCGCCAGCGGTCGTTGCCGCTACAGGAGGGAGTCTCGTGAAACGTATCCATCGCTTGCTTTATCCGAGCACTAGTTGCGCATGGGCGCCAGTTCTTGCCGTGACGATTCTCGTGCTCACCGGTGCTGCTTCGGTCGCGGGGTGGCCAAGGCCTTCGCAATCAAATGCAGTCGCAAAGCAGCCGGAAGCAGAACAAGCTCTTGGGCCGTACTCTAACGCGTACTACAAGTGGTTGAACGAGGACGTTGCCTACATTATTGATCAGGCCGAGCGGACTGCGTTTCTGCGCCTTACCAACGACGAAGAACGCGACAAGTTCATTGAGCAGTTCTGGGAACGCCGCAATCCCACTCCTGGCACGCCCAATAAATTTAAGGAAGAACATTATCGCCGTCTCGCCTATGCCAATGAGCATTTCGCCTCTGGGGTGCCCGGGTGGAAGACGGATCGCGGCCATATTTATATCCTCTACGGGCCCCCCGACGAGCTAGAAGTGCACCCGCATCGGACAGAGATCTGGCTATATCACCACGTGAAGGGCATCGGCGACAACAGCGCCATCACCTTCGTGGACAGCACGGGGCAGGGGGATTTCCGACTTTCACCATCCCCTTGGCCCATGCGAAGGCAACCGTAGTCCGGCTTACACCGGCTCCCGTAGACGGATTGACAAACCGGAAACCAACAACGTGCAGGTTCGAATGGTGTTAAACCGCAATTTCACGCAAAATGCCCGTGATCCGCGAGAAATGCCGAATAGACGGAGAAATCTTGGCACAGCAGCATGTTACGACTCGACGCAGAAAAAATTTTGCTTCCACGAAACAGCGGCCTTCGAACACGCGCAAGCGTCCGCCGCGCCATCGGCTTCGTACAAATCCCGACTTAACTCGTAACCAAAAAGCTACAAGTGTTATCTGATAGCCGACCATCGACGGTTACACCCATTCTTCGACTCGGAGCGGTTCGCGATCTCACCGCCGATCTACTTCCAGCTAATTCGATCTCCATTGATCAGGATCAGTTTGGACATCTCAGAACGCGTGCGGTCGAAACGAATCGTTGCATAGTTTCCGAGATAAGGCCTCTCGACCGTGACGGTTTGCATCGCCCTTTCATACATTGTGGGCCTGACGGTGCCAACGACTTGGCTCAATGTTACTCCAGGTGCGTAAAGGGTGGCATGCCCGTTGACCGTGACCGTCGATAGCAAGCTAGCAGTGCCATCCGGAAAAATGAAGCAAGCGGTTTCGAGAGAATCTTGAACACACTCGCGCTCCCCGTCTCGCATGATCTTTCCTGCCAACTCGTCAGAAGCATCCTGGGTTCTGGCGCCAAGCAGCATCGCAGGCCGCTTCTGGTTCGTTCCCGGGGTCTCCTGCGCGAGAATAAGGCGAAGGAACGGATACTCCGCGAACGTCTTGAGCACATTGGAGGCTACAGCACCGGCGTCGCCTCTGGAGTGTCTACGTGATCCGCTTCGAACTAGTGAAACGCCGACGGGCGATCGGTCTTGAATAGTAAGCAGAGCTTTATCGCTGCCAGTTATCCTCCCGGTTACAGTGGTCGAAGACTCGATCTCAATTTGCATGCCAGGATGGAGATCCACGAGACCGAAAGAACCCAGAGAATAATAGAAGATCAGTGCCTGATCAGCAGGAAAAGGCATGGCTGCTACCAGACGGTCTTGTATTACGCTGAGGGCTGCATCTTTTCCAAAGCATCCTAACGATGAACGTTCAGCGAGCTGTTGGAGGAACGAAGTCCATTCATTTCCCGCACTCTCGTAGGCAGAAGGAGCGCTCCAACCCTCGGCACTTGGAAACTGAAACGTCCACCGCCCACGGCCGGGCGATGGTGCTAGTCCGAAGAGGAGACCGTGAATCGAACAACGTGCGATGATTTCTCCCGGCGAGAAACTATTTGAAAAGGCTCCAAGCGACAGCTCGGAAATCTGTGTTTTGTCTGCTGACGGTTCCAACCCCGGTGGCATGAGAAGCGTCAGGCTGGAGTTCTCTTTGAGCCAGTATTGGCCCATTGCCGAGGACGAGATCCTTCGGTGGCAACCAAAGAACAGTGTAATTCCCACGAATAAGGAAATGCCCACCAATAACTTTGGCGCATCTATCCGGAAACGATAATCAAACACGGAGGAGTCTGAGACCAAAGCGGCACGCAGCAATT
>JASHRE010000586.1 GCA_030037515.1 Candidatus Sulfotelmatobacter sp. | reverse complement strand
TGAGCGCGCATACGATGACGCTTCGCGCCCAAGGAGCGACACGCGACAGAGAGGCCCGTTTGAGATCGCCGCGGTCATCGCGGGCTTCCATGTATTTCATCTCCCCCGCGTGGCCGTTCGCGATCCATCCCGGAAAATGACCGAGCTCGGGAGCATCGGCTGAGGGAGCGACGCCGCACAGATCGAAGCCAGCCTCGCGGGCGGCGCGCTTTACGGTTTCGCTGATTCGTGGCATCGAAATTCGGGCGCTTTCGCCGCTTCTTTGAACCATTCTAAAGCCTGCGACGGGATGCGCTGACAGCCGACGGCTCCCGGTTTATCCTTTTCGCCATGCGCAGAATCCAGCTTGCAACGATCCTTCTTGCTTTTAGCGCCATCACACAGACGATAGCCTGGGCACAGCAATCCGCCGCAACTCGCGCGAGCGATTGCAGCTTGGCCGTCGTATCAAAGTCACGCTCCCTGACATTGAAGCGGGCGGATTTAACCGCCATGCCCCATGCCACGGTCACGTTCCACAACTCGCACACCAATGCGGTCGAGACGTATTCCGGTGTGCGACTCGCCGATTTATTGGTGAAAGTGGGTGCGCCGCTGGGCAAGGAACTGCGCGGGGAAGCGCTGGCGGATTATGTCGTCGCCATCGGATCAGACGGGTACAAGGCCGTGCTCGCGCTGGGTGAGGCCGACCCGAGCTTTCACCCCGGAGAGGTCATCGTTGCCGATGCCATGGATGGCAAGCCTCTCGACGCGCACAACGGTCCACTCAAGCTCGTGGTGAGCGAAGACAAGCGTCCGGCAAGATCCGTGCGCAACCTGACGACGATCGAGTTGAAGTCTGCTCCGTAGGGTTTGCGCTTGTTTCAGGTGGAGGCCCACGCGAAAAAGGAACGCATGGCGGGCCACTCATCCTTGCTACCCTTTCACGATCTTTTTCTGGCTTTCGTCCCAGACCGCGACGCACTTGTTGAAATAGGCGAAGTTCGATAAGTGGCATCCGATGGCGGCCGCATTGCCGAAGACTTCATTTTCCGTCACCGGCTGACGCGTCCGCACGGCGTGGAAGAAATTGGCCTGATGATCGGCGGTGTCGCTGTATCCCGGAGGGTTTGCGTAAGACTCGACTTCGTCATCGACTTTATAGTCGAGCGGTGTGGGATTCGGATGCGCGGCATCCCACTCCTTCAAATACTCTTCGCGCATGACTTTGGGCCAGCCGAAAGTTGAGTAGCCCTCCGGCTGCGGACGCGTGTCCTGGGGCTTATAAGTCAGGGTCGTGTCTTTTATGATCATCGTGCCTTCGGTTCCGTAAAAACCGATGAACTCTCCGCCGTCGTTGTTGAGATTGCAGCGCAGCGTGACTTTGAAATTCGGATAGTCGTAGAGCGTTTCGATCAGATCGGGAAAGTCCCGGCCATCTTTGAAGTGGTAGAGTCCGCCCGAAGATTGAGCGCGCTGTGCAGTCGTGTTTGTGCCGGTGATGTAGTGAATGCCAGAAATCAGATGCACGAACAGGTCGCCGGCAAGTCCCTCTCCATAGTCAGTGAAGCAACGCCACCGGAAGAAGCGGGCGGTGTCGAACGGACGCTTCGGTGCGGTCCAGAGAAACGTATCCCAGTCGATGGTTTTCTCGCTGGCATCCGGCGGAATGGGATACACCCAGGCTCCGCTAGGCGAATTGCGATCCCAATAGGCGTTGATCGAATAGACGTCGCCAAGCTTGCCGGAATCGTAAATTTCCTTGGCCTTCGCGTACAGGACCGAACTCACGCGCTGGCTTCCGATCTGAACGATGCGGCTATTTTTGTGCGCGGTCTCCACCATCGCGAATCCGTCCTCGACCGTGTGCGACATCGGTTTCTCGCAGTAGATATCTTTTCCTGCCGCGCAGGCGTCTTCGAAGATGTGCCGGTGTTGATGATCCATGGTTGCGATGATGACCGCGTCAACGTCTTTGCGATCGAGAACTCTGCGGTATTCCCGTGTTGCCTCCACGCTGGGATCGCCAACAGCCTCCTGGGCAGCGATGTGACGGCTGTCGTACAGATCGCAAACTGCAACGCACTTGACACCGGGAACGTGAGTGGTGGCTTCGAGCAATTCGCATCCGCGAACGCCGGTTCCGATGGAAGCGAAGCGGATTGTGTCGCTCGGTGCTACGGGGCGCGGGGCAGCCGAGAGCAGCCGGGGCTGAAGGACATTTCTTGCAACGGTGGTCGCGGCCATGGCGCCGGTTCCGAGATGAATAAATTTGCGGCGAGTCAGCGAGTTATAGGACATGAGGATGTTCCACCTTGATGATTCTCCGGGAATTTTCCGCGTCGGCGAGCGGGCCGGACACGGAATCTTATTTTCGGGACGAAATTATGTCATAAGCGGGGGCTGCGTAGTAAAACGATTTTGTTGAACCGGCGGCGCGACCTCCTGAGCACAGCTTTGCTTGGTCCTGCGACGGCTCGGAGTTATCGTCCCGAGACGATGCCACTCGGTTCCCCCGGTGCCGAAACCAACCGGGTTTCCCCCCTCGACTTCGCCTGGGCTCGCCTTGCAGTTCGGCAGATCCGCCGGCAACGGCCACCTGAGTCTGTGTTAGGGGGCGGTCCACCCCAAGGCTTTCACCCCATTGTCAAAGCGTGCCGGAGTGAGTAACATGGCGCGCACTCTCTGATGAGAGCGGCATCTGAACCCTTCCTGCCTTCGAACCTGGGGGCAGAGACAGAACCGCTCGTTCATCGAGGCGTTTCCTGACCCTACCGGCGGATCATTGGTGGCGGCATTTCTGTCGGGGGCGTTCCCACAACCGTTCCTTTCCCGTCTCCCAGGAGGGATACCGATGAAAAAAGAAGTGCGCCTTGAAATCCCCTCCGGCGCTATCAAAACCGCCGGTTTCGTGCTGGTCGCCGTGTGTGTAATCGCGG
Source organism: Candidatus Sulfotelmatobacter sp. (assembly GCA_030037515.1). Lineage (GTDB taxonomy): Bacteria > Acidobacteriota > Terriglobia > Terriglobales > Acidobacteriaceae > Sulfotelmatobacter. The sequence goes on along the minus strand of JASHRE010000586.1, from coordinate 3,736 downwards.
CTATGGCGCTTCCCGCTGCGGCTGGAGGCTTCGTTTTGCACAACACCCCCCGTTACGTGAGCTTCGCGAAAAATCTCGGGCCGGAAAATCCCGAAACAACAATGGAAGTCAGTGTCTGGCTGACGCTGCACGACCGCACCCAACTGGATGCATTGACGCGAGAGATGTACGACCGAAACTCGCCGAATTTTCAGCACTTCCTGAAGCAAGCCGAATTTTCGCGAAGGTTTGCGCCAAACGCAGCCGAAGCGGCGCAAGTGCAGAAATTTCTTGCATCGCAGAATCTCACAGTCGTTCGCGTCGGACCCGACAACCTTTTCGTGCGTGCCCGCGGCAGCGTGCGAGACATAGAGACCGCCTTCCACGTCCAGTTGAACAACTACAATGTGCTGGGGAAAGTCATTCGCGCTAATACGAGTGATCCGTACATTGATGACGAAGCGGCGAGCCTCGTATTTGCGATTTCCGGGTTGGATAGCGGACAGTATGAGCACCCGCTGATGCAGCGCCCCACCCCCCTTTCGATCTCGAAGGAAGCAAATACGAGTATGACGACCGCGGCGACGAGGGCGGATGGCTCGAGTCTGTACTCTTCCGTTTGCTTCAACGGCACGGAGAAAGAAACCTTCTCAACCGAAGGATTAGGATTGTTTCCCATCGGAACCTACGCCGGCAATCACCTTAACCTGCAAAGCGTAACCAGCAGTGGCTGTGGCTACACCCCGCCGATGATTCAGTCGGCATACAATCTGTCCGGTTTGTATAGGGAGGGGTTCGATGGCAAGGGCCAGACCATCGGGCTCCTTGACTGGTGCGGTTCGCCGACGATTCAGAATGATGCGAATGCATTTTCGAAGGAGTTCGGCCTTCCGCCGCTGACCTCCTCCAACTTCGCCATTACCTACATTCCGACCCTCAGCGCATGCCAGGAGGCAGACGATGCGGAAATCAACATCGATGTTGAGTGGTCTCACGCGGTGGCACCGGGAGCGAAAATCAACTTGATCATTTCTCCCTCACCTTTTTTTCAAGATGTGGATGAAGCGGAATACACTGCGATCAACTACGGTCTGGCAACGGTGATTTCTGGCAGCTACGGCAATATGGAGTCCATCACACCGTCATCGGTGCTTGCCACTGAAAACCTGATTTCCGAGATTGCCGCAGCGGAGGGGATCTCGACGAATTTTCCGACTGGCGATAGTGGCGACTTCACGGTCGATGGAATTGCAGCCACAATAAGTGCGCCCGCTGATTCTCCCTGGGCCACGGCGGTTGGCGGCGTGACTGTCGCGCTGAACAGCAGCGACGTGATTCAATGGCAGGCCGGGTGGGGCAATAACCAAGTACTAATGGCGGAAAGTGGGGATATTTTCGTTCCCCCGATGGCTCTCGGATTCACCGGCGGTGCCGGCGGCGGACCGAGCAACTGCGCAACGCAAGATGCCGAGGGGAACTGCCTGGGTGGGTTTCCGAAGCCGGCGTTTCAGAAGAGTCTGCCCGGCAGTGTTCGTTTGGTGCCGGACATTTCCTGGCTGGCGGATCCCTACACCGGCGTGGCCATTCTCATTTCGGTTCCGGGTCAGCTTCCCGAACAGGTATGGCAGGTCTGGGGTGGGACCAGCCTGGCTGCACCAATGTTTTCCGGGCTTTGGGCCATCGCCAACCAGGAGGCCGGGGCCCGCTTGGGCGATGCGGCGCCGTATCTGTATTCCATGCCAGCGGGGACAATCCATGACGTCGTTCCAGTTACGTCAACTCACAACGTGACTGCGTCGATCCGGACCTCGCCTTCGGGGACGCAACACTACACTCCGGGTGAAGTCCTGGGTGGTTCTCCGCCAGGCAACTTTGTCAGCGCCATCTGGGACTATGCCTATTACGAAGCGACGCCGCTGGCGATTTCATTCGGTACGGATTGCGCGACTGTTCCAGATGCGTCTGGCACGCTGTGCACGTCGCCGACGTCGTTGCGCACGCATGCGGGTTGGGATGACGTGACCGGAGTGGGAGTTCCGAATGCGAAACCATTTGCGGATGCGTTTCATCGGTAGGCGCGTCAGTTCTCGACGCTTCGCTCCGCTACTCGAACTTGGGTAGCGGAGTTTTGTCCTCAAAATTGAGGAAATGAAAAGCTAAAGGAAAGGCCACCAGGAAGCGCAGAATCTGCAGAGAAAATTGAAAGGGCCGTGACATTGGTTATGCCCTAGCCGCCGACTCCTGCGAGGGAGTCAACGACGTGGAAGCATGTACCGTCACAGCCCCCTGATGCGATCACTGCTTTCGCAGTTCCGGGCCCCGGCTGCCCCTCGCAGAGCTGTCGGTTTTTTCAGGTCCGGTTACCCAGCGGGTCGCCTCGCTTGGCTGATCACTCAGTCTACTTCGGATCGGCTCAGTATTATTGTGCCAACCCTTTCGACCGTCGACGCAAGTCACGTTAACAGAGCATTCAAAAAAGTCAACGCAAAGTTTTGGTGCATTGAATCGTGTGCATGCTGTGCATAACTAAAAACGTAAATGTATGTACAGTAAAAAGTTATTCACAGGCCTCGTAATTTCTGGCCCCTTTTGCACACGAAATTGCACAGGGCTATAAGAAACCGCAAACGGCTGAAAGGGAATCAAATAATCGTCTTGACGGCAGAAAGAGATAGGGGCATCTTCAATTTTGCAGAGCGCAGCAAAGAATCGAGTGATGCCGGATTTGGTGGCGTACGTGGATGGAGGATGCCTGGGAAATCCGGGGCCTTCGGGGATTGGTGTGGTCATCAGCGGCTGCGAGAGCGGGCCGATACGAATCGCGAAGTGGATTGGCCACCAAGACAACAACGTGGCCGAATACGCCGCTCTGATGGAAGCGCTGCAGTGCGCAGTTTCGCTGAGAGCGCAAAAGCTCCACGTTTACTCCGATTCGCAAGTTGTGGTTCGCCAAATGACGGGGGAATACACTTGCCGCAGCCCTCGTCTTTACTCTCTTCATTGGACGTGCCGCAAACTGGCGCGTGCCCTGAAATTTTCAATCTCGCATGTCCCTCGCGAGAGTAATGTCGAGGCCAACCGACTGGCGCAATCTGCGTTGAAGCGGCGCGCCAGATAGCCGCCGGCATTTCATTCCCCTTTTTCATCCAGAGCGAGTTCAAGCGCAACCAAGCCAGGGGTTCGGAGGATCGCTACCCGGCGGATGCGCAGTCGGGTGGGCTGCATCGAGCCGTGATCATAGGCAAGCGAACCCGTGCTCCGATAAGCTTGGCCGCATGCTCTATTTTTTGGCGGGCTTGTTCGGGTTGTATCCCGAATTCGGATTGAACATAGCCTCATCGAGGGGCTGATTGATGGTTACCGTGAACAGGAAGCGCTGGCGCGACATATCGCCGTTGAACAGGCGCGTAATATTGTAGGGCACCATTACACCCGAGACTGGCTTGTAGTTGTCGTAAATCTCTTCCTCGAGGTTCTTCTGCCGGTCGACCGGATCGCGCCATTCGAAAGCCTTGCGGACTGGAAGGTGGGTCTGGGCGTCGAAATCGAGAGTGACCGCTTCGTCTTTGGAATTGATCAGGGTGACCCGAATGGCTTCGTGCTGCGCAGCAATGGCGTTTCCTTCATAAAGCAACATCACCGTCGGATCGTTCACCCACTTCCGCAACACCGCGTCCAGAGCGTAGTGGCGCTGCCGCAGATAATCGACCATATCTTTTTCTTCGACGGGACGAACGCCGCGATATGTGATCTCGTA